>NZ_PYQM01000008.1:0-139851 GCF_003027595.1 Escherichia sp. 20412-1
ACAACTTGTGAAATTACCGACAAGAAGGGAAAGGGCCTTCCCGAGAGTGGTAAAGGAGAGGCCCTGGAAATACCCCACAGCCCCGAAAAAGAGCCAGTCAGTTGCTTAACTGACTGGCATTACCCCATAATGCTGGCGCGATTACGCTGCGGAAACCATTGCGAAGTGAGATAAATCATGCCTGGAAAGAACCCGGCTTCCGCAGCACCAAGCAGGGTGCGAACTATCAGAAATTTCACTTCAGTATCGGCCCATGCCATTGCCGCCGAAAGAAATCCCCACAGCAGTGTCGTCGTACCAATCCAAGTCCTGGCTCCCAGTTTGCGCATCAACAAATTCGCCGGAACACCGAGAAACGCATACACCACAAAGAAAATTCCCGCTCCCAGCGCATAAGCTTCATTACTTAGCCCGGTATCAATCTGGTAGGTCTGTTTGGCAAAACCAATATTCGAACGATCGAGAAACGCCAGCACGTACAGCGCCAACATAAACGGGATCAAACGCGCGCGGTTTTTCTTCACCACGGCGTCAAGCAAAGCGGTGCTCATAAGAAGCTCCTTAGAACATGTGAGCGTTACTGTTGTCACGGCAACGCCCGGAATGATTAGTGGCTGTAAGGGCGTTTCAGATTGCAGTCACGATTGAGTTCGACGCCGAACCCCGGTTTATCAAGTACTGATTTGTGAATACGACCATTCACCGGCACCGGCTCATTAAGCAAAATCGGATCAAACTGCGGACGCATCGATGAACAATCCGGACTGGTCATCAGGAATTCGCTAAATGGGGTATTGGTGAAGGTGATCACCGCATGGTGGGAGTAAACAGACGAACCGTGCGGCACCACCAGTTGTCCACGTGATTTGGCAATTGCGGCAATCTCCACCAGCGTGGTTAAGCCACCGCACCAGCCAACATCTGGTTGCATAATGTCGATACCGGTTTCTGAAAGTGTACGGAAAGATTGCAGTGTGCCGTGGTGCTCGCCACTGGTGACCATCATTCCTGCTGGCGCGTTGCGTTTTAATTCGCGATAACCTTCATACTGTTGCGGCGGCAGGCACTCTTCGATCCATTTCAGGTTATAAGGGGCACAAGCGTGAGCCAGTTTGGTGGCATAGTTCACGTCCTGGCTCATCCAGCAGTCGAGCATCAACCAGAAATCTTCACCGCATTTTTCACGCATACCCGCGACCATAGCGGCGTCTTTGCGGATCCCCGCATCACCATCATGTGGCCCCCAGTGCGTCGGCATCTTGCCGCCGATAAAGCCCATCTCTTTTGCCAGATCCGGGCGCGCGCCCGTGGCGTAGAACTGAATTTCATCACGGACAGCGCCGCCTAAAAGTTTATAAACCGGAAGCCCGACCACTTTGCCGAACAGATCCCACAGAGCCAAATCAACACAGGAAATCGTGTTCATCACCAGGCCCCCTGAACCGGAGTAATACTGGGTGGCGTTGAGCATTTGATCGTGAATCAGTTTGATATCACTGACACATTTGCCCTCTATGAAACGGTTTAGGTGTTTTTCAACGATAAAGCACCCCATTTCACCGGCTGTTGAAACGGCGAAGCCGGTCTGGCCATTTTCTGCTTCGACTTCAACAATTAACGTGCCAAGAACGTTAATACCAAATGACTGGCGGGACTGCTCGTAATCGCGGTATTTACTCATCGGGGTAGCAATATGATCGTCAATCCAGTGATCCACTCCCTGGTCGTGATAATCACCGCCGCCAGCGCCTTTTTCTGCTGTCGCTCCGCCAGTAAACCAGGCGCGAACCTGTTTGATTTTTGGTAGGGTCATGATGTTCTCCATTTTTATGAGGCCAGTAAGTCAAAGGGACTTTTCCATCCCAACAGACGTGAAATATCCCTGGCGCAGGCGATGGCTTTGCCCGCCAGATAATCACGATATTCTTCATTGATTTGTAAACGAGTACCGACCACTGAGATCGCGGCGGTAAGCTCGTTATTGGCGTTAAACACCGGGGCAGCAACACAACGGACATCGGTGTAATCTTCACCGTTGTCATAGCTCCAGCCCTGACGGCGAATACGTGCCAGTTCTTCGTGGAGCTGTGGTGGACGGGTAATCGTGGTGGGTGTCGCCTGTTCCCAGACCAGCCCTTCGATAATACTTTGCTGTACAGCTTCAGGTTGCCAGGCAAGCAGGCATTTACCTATTCCGGAGCGATAAAGCGAAAGGCTTTTTCCTTCATGGGAACGCACGCTGATAGTGGCTGAAGACTCCACTTTCAATATGTAATATGCGCTACCGTTATCGATGATCCCAAGGTGACACAACAGTCCAGTGGTATCCATCAGTTGCGTCAGGCGTGGGCGTGCCAGTTCCCGGAGATCCATCTTGCTTAACGCATGGCCGGAAAGCTCCACCAGCCTGGTCCACAGACAAAAATTTTCCTGGTGATCAAGACTCAGAAAACGCTGACGCTTGAGTTCGTTAAGCAGCAAATAGGCTGTGCTTTTAGGGATCCCCAATGTGTCGATGATCGTCGCAGCACTACAGGGGCCAATGCGAGCAATCAAATTGAGAATATCAATAGCCCGTGTCAGGGCGGGAACTTTGCTTGATTCCAACATACTGGACTCCAGTCTTAGATACTGGAATCAGTCTCGTTGCTCAGGGGGAGTAAAATTGTGAAGCGCATCAAATCCCACTCCTCGTCCAGAGGACTGGAGGAATTACGCACAAATTTGTGAATTAGCGCACGGATTTTTTCTTATTGAGTACAACAGGTTGGACAACCTTTGCGGGAGAGAAGTGTGCCGGTGTAGTAAACCGGCACGGAGTGGCTGCTCAGGCAGTTAGGGTCATAGATTCAACAACCTCAATCCAGCCATGCTCGCTGGCAATGTCCTGACCGTTCAGCCAGCGACGCAGCATATTGAGTGCCATCATTGCACACACTTCCTGACGAATAGCCAGACTGTAGCGCGTAGTGCTGAAATGTACGCGCAGAGCAAAAGTGCCATCCGGTGTGGCCAACGCAAAGTTGAGATACCCATCTTCCAGGCCAGAAATGGCCAGTGCCAGCCCGGCGAAATGTTTGGCTCGTCGTTCAGTTATCCAGTGTGCGGTTTGCGCCAGTGTTTCTTCCTGTGAAGGCACGACTTCACACGCCAGTAATGGCGCACCAGCACGAGAAAGTTGCAACGCCAATAAACCACCGGTGAATTGCTCGCTCAACGTCAGACTGAACTGGCGACGTTGCAATTCCCGGCTGATCTGCGCAGGTAGTCCTTCGGTGCCTTCAAAAATCATGCTCTGTCCGGCGACGCGTTTAACGTCCTGCCATAGTTTTTCCATCGCCTGTAGCTCGCTTGCCGGTCCGGTGAGTTTCAATTCGATAATCGGCATAGAAGAGCGATAGCCCATCGTTACGCCCGGCGGCAGTTGCAACGTGTCCAGGCTTTGCGCCAGATCGCTTTCTGAACGACCAAAGGTAGTCAAACGCAGGCAAACCGGTGGCTGCGGTAAGGAAAAACGCTCACGCAGGCGCGGCAGAATTTCATGCTCCACCATCACTTTAAATTCCGAAGGCACGCCTGGGGTAAAGAACATCAGGCAACGGTTAAGTTGCACAGCAAAACCACAGGCCGTGCCAACCGGATTATTGATAAATTCAGCACTGGCTGGCAGCTCCGCCTGTTTGCGGTTACTCGACGCCATCACGCGCCCACGTTCGCGGAAATAGCGTTCCATCTCTTGCAGCCAGGCTTCATGAAGAACTAATCCCTCACCTTTTGCTGTCGCAGCGGCCAGTGCGCTTAAATCATCGCTGGTCGGCCCCAGACCACCGTTGACGATCAGCACATCGGCGTGCTGGCTACGTTCACGCAGAATGGTGACTAAATCCTCAAGGTTATCGCCCACCGTATTACGGCGAGATAATGGCAACCCCTGATGAAAGAAAAAATCAGCCAGCCAGGCAGCGTTAGTGTCAACGATTTGCCCGTGTAACACTTCATCCCCTGTGGATAACATTTCCACTTTTAACATGGTTATCTCCTGCTTTTGTTATCGAATCACTATAACGCAAAGGGAGATAAGGCGTAGAAAGAAACTGAATGGCGCGGCAGAACGCCGCGCCGAAAGGCATCAGAAGCTGGCGTTAACCCCGACATAAGGGCCGTCAGCCACCGCGTTGTCGCGGTGGCCGTCTTTACCCGACAGATTCAGATAGCGGTAGCCCGCCTCAATGCTGACTGGACGCATAATAGTGTAACGCGCGCCAGCATTCGCTTCTTCATAACTTTTAATACCGCTGGAGAGCGAATCCGGAGAGTAGTAATACTCGCCAAACAGACGGAAGCTATCGCCAATTTGCCACTGCAAGCCACCGCCTACCGCCGCGGCATAACCTTCATCACCGTCGTTCGGGTTGGTATAAACGCCTTTACCACCCACGGTTGCCATTAGCGGACCCAGCGGCAGATTCAATCCCAGACCAACGCCCGCGACGTCACCGTCGTCATCGTTATGTGTCCAGTTACCGCTTAATGCCAAACCGGTCGATTCAGTACCGAAACCAACACCAATATTGGTATATTCTTTTCCCGCCTGACCGCTGATACTCATCGCATTTGCCGATGCAGAAACCAATAGCATTCCAGCCAGAACTGGCAGCGCCAATTTTTTCATTTTTACCTTTTCCCGAAAGAAGATAATTAAAAGTCCCCAAAGCTGCGGGATTGTACTGCCTGACGCAGAGGATTCAATGCGTGAAAAAAGCGATCTGCTAACTTATTGTAACTAAATACTTCTTGAATAATTAAGTGCAGAAAAAGCAGCCATCAAAAATTGATTGCCAGCCAAATAATCATCGTGGCTATCATCACCCAAAAGACAAATGCTACTTTCACCTGTTTGTCCATTGCCGTATTCTTTTATTTTATTTTCGATGGTAAGGAATATTCCCATGCGACAACGGACTATCGTTTGTCCCTTAATTCAAAATGATGGTGCTTATCTGCTGTGTAAAATGGCCGACGATCGCGGCGTTTTCCCCGGACAATGGGCGCTGTCTGGTGGCGGCGTAGAGCCCGGTGAGCGTATTGAAGAAGCATTACGTCGTGAAATCAGGGAAGAGCTGGGCGAACAACTGATTCTTACTGACATCGCACCATGGACCTTCAGTGATGATATCCGCATCAAGACCTACGCAGATGGTCGCAAGGAAGAGATTTATATGATTTACCTAATCTTTGACTGCGTCTCTGCCAACCGTGAAGTAAAAATTAACGAAGAGTTTCAGGACTATGCATGGGTAAAACCTGAAGATCTTGCGCACTATGATTTGAATGTCGCCACCCAAAAAACATTACGTTTGAAAGGTCTGATGTAACAGTAATGACAGCCATTATTGGCTGTCATATTAAAAATATCAGCGATTAGCAAATTCACCATCCAGTAAAACGTTGCCTTTTTCCACATGCATTACCAGCCCATCCAGATAATCTGGTTTAAATGTCACGTTACGTTTATCTTTAGCGATATAGGTCAGACAATGGTTATGGGTGAAAATAACGATATTTTTATCTGGTGCTTTGCTTTGTAACTCCTTAATTGTGCTATAAATCTCATTTCTACATTGTAGAAATCGTTTATCTACCGTCAGTTTTTTTCCAGCAGAAAACCAGCTCGCTGATTGAATAGTCCGAACGGTATTACTGGAATAAAGATCGAAATTAGGGATGTCCGCGCTGAAAGCTTTGCCCAGTTCACGGGCATCCTGAGTACCTTTCACCGTAATGCCTGTTTTGTCTGACAAGCAGTGATTGGAGGAACGGTCGCAGCGTTCCGCATGGCGAAACAGAACCACAACCGGGTGCTGCTGCGCTAATCTGGCCAGCGTTCTATTGTCGATACGTGGCAAACCATTACTGCTCCAGGCAGCATGTGTACCCAGCCCCACAATCGCCACAAGCACCAGTAAAATGAAGATATATTTTTTAGACTTCAACGAAGCCCGACAAAAAGCTAACACGTAAGCTCCACCTATAGACAAGCGTAGCCAACTAACTGGCCGTGAAAACAAACATCATTTTCATCGGTAAATAGTGGCGGGATAAATTAAAACATTACGGCGCACGCAAAATGCCTTAAATTTTGTCAAATTAAAAGCCCGAATAAGATGAAAAAACAAAAAAAATAATATTTAAGTCTTATATTCATTCCTTAAGGTTAAATTAATATTCTAACCTTAGAATTTCACTCCAAATGGCAAAATAGACATAACGCTCCCTATGACAAATATTAGCGAATAACTGGGAAAGATATTCAATGACCGAAGGAAAAACCATGTCAGACTTTTTGCCTTTTTCACGTCCGGCAATGGGTGTGGAAGAACTCGCCGCGGTTAAAGAAGTTCTCGAATCAGGATGGATCACTACCGGTCCGAAGAATCAGGCACTTGAACAAGCCTTTTGCCTGTTAACGGGAAATCAGCATGCCATCGCAGTCAGTTCAGCCACTGCCGGAATGCACATCACGCTGATGGCGCTGGGGGTTGGTGTTGATGATGAAGTCATTACTCCCTCCATGACCTGGGTTTCAACTCTCAATATGATCTCCCTGTTGGGCGCAACACCGGTGATGGTGGACGTTGATCGCGATACGCTGATGGTCACGCCTGAAGCGATCGAAGCGGCCATTACGCCTCGTACCAAAGCGATCATCCCGGTGCATTATGCCGGAGCGCCGGCAGATATTGACGCCATTCGCGCCATTGGTGAACGCTACGATATCGCAGTCATTGAAGATGCCGCCCATGCCGTCGGTACAAATTACAAAGGTCAACATATTGGCGCGAAGGGCACCGCTATTTTTTCATTTCACGCCATCAAAAATATTACCTGTGCGGAAGGTGGATTAGTCGTTACTGATGACGAAAATCTCGCTCGCCAGTTACGCATGTTGAAATTTCATGGTCTGGGTGTCGATGCATACGACCGAAAAACATGGGGTCGCGCACCGCAGGCTGAAGTATTAACACCAGGCTATAAGTACAATCTGACCGATATTAACGCCGCGATTGCTCTGACGCAGTTGAATAAATTAGAGCAACTAAATACCCGTCGTCGAGAAATTGCCCTGCAATATCAACAAGCACTGGTGGATCTACCCTTCCAGCCTCTGAAGCTTCCCACATGGCCACATGTTCACGCCTGGCATCTGTTTATTATTCGTGTTGATGAACAACGTTGTGATATCAGCCGCGATGCGTTGATGGAAGCACTGAAAGAAAGAGGCATTGGCACTGGGTTACATTTCCGCGCAGCTCACACGCAAAAATATTATCGTGAGCGTTTTCCCACGCTGTCGTTACCGAATACCGAATGGAATAGCGAACGCATCTGTTCGTTGCCGCTTTTCCCGGATATGACCACCGCCGATGCCGACCGCGTCATCACAGCCCTTCAGCAACTTGCAGGACAATAAGCCATGTTTGACATCCACCCTGTTAAGAAAGTCTCGGTGGTTATTCCCGTTTATAACGAGCAGGAAAGTTTACCGGAATTAATCAGGCGCACCACCGCAGCCTGTGAATTGCTGGGCAAAGAGTATGAAATACTGCTGGTTGATGACGGCAGTAACGACAATTCTGCGCAAATGCTGGTCGATGCCTCACAAGCAGAGGGCAGCCATATTGTGTCTATTTTGCTTAACCGCAATTACGGACAACATTCGGCAATTATGGCGGGTTTCAGTCACGTTACCGGCGACTTAATCATTACTCTTGATGCCGATCTCCAGAATCCGCCAGAAGAGATCCCCCACCTGGTGGAAAAAGCCGATGAAGGTTACGACGTGGTAGGGACTGTGCGCCAGAACCGCCAGGACACCTGGTTTCGTAAAACTGCCTCGAAGATGATTAACCGACTGATCCAGCGCACCACCGGCAAAGCGATGGGCGACTACGGCTGTATGCTGCGCGCTTATCGTCGTCATATTGTCGATGCCATGTTGCACTGCCATGAACGCAGCACCTTTATTCCGATTCTGGCGAATATCTTCGCCCGCCGCGCCATTGAAATTCCGGTACACCATGCCGAGCGTGAGTTTGGCGAATCAAAATACAGCTTTATGCGCCTGATTAATTTGATGTACGACCTAGTGACCTGCCTCACGACCACACCGTTACGTATGCTTAGTCTGCTTGGCAGCATTATTGCGATTGGTGGTTTTAGCATTGCGGTACTACTGGTGATTTTACGCCTGACGTTCGGACCGCAGTGGGCGGCAGAAGGCGTCTTTATGCTGTTTGCCGTACTGTTTACCTTTATTGGCGCTCAGTTTATCGGCATGGGATTACTCGGTGAATATATTGGCCGGATCTACACCGATGTCCGCGCCCGCCCCCGCTATTTTGTGCAGCAAGTTATCCGTCCATCCAGCAAGGAAAATGAATAATGAAAGCCGTCGTTTTTGCCTATCACGATATGGGTTGCCTGGGTATTGAAGCCTTGCTGGCTGCCGGTTACGAAATTAGCGCCATTTTTACTCATACCGATAATCCTGGCGAAAAAGCATTTTATGGTTCGGTCGCTCGCCTGGCGGCGGAAAGAGGGATTCCGGTTTACGCGCCGGATAACGTTAATCATCCTCTGTGGGTGGAACGCATTGCCCAACTGTCACCTGATGTGATTTTCTCTTTTTATTATCGCCATTTGATCAGCGACGAGATTTTGCAACTTGCCCCCACTGGCGCGTTTAATCTGCATGGTTCGCTGTTACCGAAATATCGCGGCCGCGCGCCACTGAACTGGGTACTGGTGAACGGTGAAACGGAAACTGGCGTTACGTTGCATCGGATGGTGAAACGTGCCGATGCCGGAGCCATTGTTGCCCAGCTACGCGTTGCCATTGCACCGGACGATATCGCCATTACGCTGCATCATAAATTGTGCTACGCCGCGCGTCAGTTGCTGGAACAGACGTTACCCGCCATTAAACACGGTAATATTCTGGAAATCGCCCAGCGCGAGAACGAAGCCACCTGTTTTGGTCGCAGAACGCCAGATGACAGCGTCCTTGAATGGCACAAACCGGCATCCGTACTGCATAACATGGTGCGTGCCGTTGCCGATCCGTGGCCTAGCGCCTTCAGCTATGTAGGCAATCAGAAATTCACCGTCTGGTCGTCACGCGTGCATTCTCATGCGTCCACAGCACAACCGGGGAGCGTGATTTCTGCTGCACCGCTGTTAATTGCCTGTGGCGATGGTGCGCTGGAAATTGTCACCGGACAGGCGGGCGATGGAATTACTATGCAAGGTTCGCAATTAGCCCAGACGCTAGGGCTGGTTGAAGGTTCAAGACTTAACAGTCAACCTGTTTGCACCGCCCGACGCCGTACCCGGGTGTTGATCCTCGGGGTGAATGGCTTTATTGGCAACCATCTGACAGAACGCCTGCTGCGCGAAGATCATTATGAAGTCTACGGGTTGGATATCGGCAGCGACGCCATTAGTCGTTTCCTTAATCATCCGCATTTTCACTTTGTCGAAGGTGATATCAGCATTCATTCTGAATGGATTGAGTACCACGTCAAAAAATGTGATGTCGTATTGCCGCTGGTGGCGATTGCCACACCGATTGAGTATACCCGCAACCCGCTGCGCGTATTTGAACTCGATTTTGAAGAGAATCTGCGCATTATCCGTTACTGCGTGAAGTACCGTAAGCGAATTATCTTCCCGTCGACCTCGGAAGTTTACGGGATGTGTAATGATAAATATTTCGACGAAGACCATTCTAATTTGATCGTCGGGCCGGTGAATAAACCGCGCTGGATTTATTCGGTATCAAAACAATTGCTTGACCGGGTGATTTGGGCGTATGGCGAAAAAGAAGGATTGCAGTTTACCCTCTTCCGGCCGTTTAACTGGATGGGGCCACGGCTGGATAACCTTAATGCAGCGCGAATTGGCAGTTCGCGCGCCATTACACAACTCATTCTAAACCTGGTAGAAGGATCGCCAATTAAGCTGATTGATGGCGGAAAACAAAAACGCTGCTTTACTGATATTCGGGACGGCATCGAAGCACTGTTTCGCATTATCGAAAACACGGGAAATCGCTGTGATGGCGAGATTATTAATATCGGCAACCCCGATAACGAAGCGAGCATTGAAGAACTGGGCCAGATGCTACTGGCAAGCTTTGAAAAACATCCTCTACGCCATCACTTCCCACCGTTTGCAGGCTTTCGCATCGTCGAAAGTAGCAGCTACTACGGTAAAGGATATCAGGACGTGGCACATCGTAAGCCTGGCATCCGCAATGCCCGCCGCTGCCTGGATTGGGAACCGAAAATTGATATGCAGGAAACCATCGATGAGACGCTGGATTTCTTCCTGCGCACTGTCGATCTTACGGATAAATAATCATGATCAAAGTGGGCTTACGCATTGATGTTGATACCTTTCGCGGCACCCGCGAAGGCGTGCCGCGTCTGCTGGAAATCTTGAGTCAGCATAATATTCAGGCCAGCATTTTTTTCAGCGTCGGCCCCGACAATATGGGCCGTCATCTCTGGCGGCTGGTGAAGCCGCAGTTTTTGATGAAGATGTTGCGATCAAACGCAGCGTCGCTTTATGGCTGGGATATTCTGCTGGCAGGCACTGCATGGCCAGGAAAAGAGATTGGCCACGCCAATGCCGACATCATTCGTGAAGCGGCTAAACACCACGAAGTTGGCCTGCACGCCTGGGATCACCACGCCTGGCAAGCCCATAGCGGTAGCTGGGATCGGCAAACGATGGTGAACGATATCGCGCGTGGTCTTCACACACTGGAAGAGATTATTGGCCAACCGATAACCTGTTCCGCCGCCGCTGGCTGGCGAGCCGATCAACAGGTGATTGAGGCAAAAGAAGCGTTCCATTTGCGCTACAACAGCGATTGTCGCGGAGTAATGCCGTTTCGTCCGTTGCTCGAATCAGGAAAACCGGGTACAGCACAAATCCCGGTGACGTTACCCACCTGGGATGAAGTCATTGGCCGGGATGTGAAAGCGGAAGATTTTAACGGCTGGCTGCTCAACCGCATCCTGCGAGAGAAAGGGACGCCAGTTTATACCATTCATGCAGAAGTCGAAGGCTGCACTTATCAGCATTATTTTGTCGATCTTCTGAAACGTGCCGCCTGTGCAGGTATTACGTTTTGCCCTTTAAGCGAGTTGTTATCAGAGACTTTGCCACTCGGGCAAGTTGTCCGCGGAAGTATTGCCGGACGTGAAGGCTGGCTCGGTTGCCAACAAGCTGCGGGAACTCGTCCATGAAATCTGTTCGCTATTACGCAGCATTCTTTGCGTTTATCACTGTCTATTATCTCTTGCCGATTAATTATCGTCTGCTCTGGCAACCCGATGAAACGCGTTATGCGGAAATCAGTCGGGAAATGCTGGCCTCCGGCGACTGGATTGTGCCCCATCTGTTAGGGCTACGCTATTTCGAAAAACCCATTGCCGGATACTGGATCAACAGTATTGGGCAATGGCTGTTTGGCGCGAATAACGTTGGTGTGCGGGCAGGCGTTATCTTTGCGACCCTGTTAACCGCCGCGCTGGTGGCCTGGTTTTCTCTGCGTTTATGGCACGATAAGCGTCTGGCACTACTCGCCACAGTGGTTTATCTCTCGCTGTTTATTGTCTACGCCATCGGCACTTATGCGGTGCTCGACCCATTCATTGCATTCTGGCTGGTGGCGGGAATGTGCAGCTTCTGGCTGGCAATGGACGCGCAAACCTGGAAAGGCAAAAGCGCGGGATTTTTACTGCTGGGGTTAACCTGCGGCATGGGGGTGATGACTAAAGGTTTTCTCGCCCTCGCCGTACCGGTATTGAGCGTGCTGCCGTGGGTAGCCATGCAAAAACGCTGGAAAGATCTCCTTATTTACGGCGGACTGGCTGTTGCCAGTTGCGTACTGACTGTTCTTCCCTGGGGGCTGGCAATAGCACAACGGGAGCCTGACTTCTGGCATTACTTTTTCTGGGTTGAACATGTTCAACGCTTTGCGATGGATGATGCCCAACATAAAGCCCCGTTCTGGTACTACTTGCCTGTCATCATTGCCGGTAGTCTGCCGTGGCTGGGATTGCTCCCCGGCGCGCTGCGCGCAAGCTGGAAAAACCGTCGTCATTCCGCAACCGTCTATCTCTTGAGCTGGGCGGTGATGCCGCTGCTGTTTTTCTCTGTCGCCAAAGGTAAATTACCGACCTATATTCTCTCCTGCTTTGCGCCTCTGGCAATGCTGATGGTGCATTACGCTTTGCTGGCAGCAAAAAATAATCCTCTGGCGCTGCGGATTAATGGCTGGATTAACATCGCTTTTGGCGTCACTGGCATTATTGCCACGTTTGTTGTTTCGCCCTGGGGACCAATGGGCACGCCTGTCTGGCAGACTTTCGAAATCTATAAGGTCTTTTGTTCCTGGTCGATTTTTTCGCTGTGGGCATTTTTCGGTTGGTACACCTTAACGAATGTGGAAAAAAACTGGCCCTTTGCGGCGCTTTGTCCGTTGGGGCTGGCGTTGCTCGTGGGATTTGCGATCCCCGACAGAGTCATGGAAGGGAAACACCCGCAGTTTTTTGTTGAGATGACGCAAGAGTCACTCCAGCCGAGCCGCTATATTCTTACTGATAGCGTCGGTGTTGCCGCTGGTCTGGCATGGAGCCTGCAACGCGACGACATCATCATGTATCGCCAGACGGGTGAATTGAAATATGGTCTTAATTACCCGGATGCGAAAAGCAGATTTGTCAGCGGCGATGATTTTGCCAAATGGCTAAATCAGCATCGACAGGAGGGGATTATTACACTCGTGCTTTCGGTTGACCACGATGAGGATATCAACCGTCTCGCCATTCCACCTGCAGATGCCGTCGATCATCAGGGGCGTCTGGTGCTCATTCAGTATCGCCCCAAATGATCTGGCTGATTTTAGTCTTTGCCAGCCTGCTTAGCGTAGCCGGGCAACTCTGCCAGAAACAGGCAACTCGCTTTGTGGCGGTAAGTAAACGGCGCAAACATATTGCACTGTGGCTGACGCTGGCATTGGTGTGCCTCGGGCTGGCAATGGCACTCTGGCTACTGGTATTACAGAACGTGCCGGTAGGCATTGCCTACCCGATGTTGAGCCTGAATTTTGTCTGGGTGACGCTGGCAGCAATAAAACTGTGGCACGAACCGGTGTCTTTTCGCCACTGGTGTGGGGTGGCATTCATTATTGGCGGCATTGTGATCCTGGGGAGTACGGTGTAATGGGCCTGATGTGGGGATTATTCAGCGTCATTATTGCTTCCGCTGCACAATTAAGTCTGGGTTATGCGGCGAGTCATCTGCCGCCGATGACGCAATTATGGGATTTTATCGCAGCGCTTTTTGCTTTTGATTTCGGTGCCCGAATGCTGGTTGTCGGCCTGGTTGGTTATCTGATCTCCGTTTTTTGCTGGTATAAAGCGTTACATCAACTGGCACTCAGCAAAGCCTACGCCTTACTGAGTGTAAGTTATGTACTGGTATGGATTGCATCAATGATACTTCCCGGCTGGGAAGGAACTTTTTCGCTGAAGGCTATGCTGGGCGTAGCCTGTATTATGTGCGGATTAACGCTGATTTTCATGCCGATTGCAAAACAACGTTACTGATGTTTTTCACCAGATTTACACTGTCGTTCCCACTCATCAGGACTATAACTGCTTGCCGAGAGGACTTTCACCGTGTGCTGCTTTTCCCGGTTAATGCAATAAAGCGCATCCTGTAGAGGAGAAAGCAGGTCACCTGATTTAACGCTAAAGTCAGTTTGCACTTCAGCAATCATTCTTATCGTGCCGCCAGCATCACAAAGCTTCAGTATGTGTCTGTTATCTTGCTTATTACTGCACGATTTTTTGACCAGCCATTCCATTGCACCATCCTGTTTAATAAGAATTTTCACATTAATTTACAGATTAACAGATAAACTCTTTATCAACGGCAATGGAATAGCGGAAATGAGAGATGAAACTAATGATTTTTTAATCCTGACGTTGCACCCACTCTTTTAGCACCTGACGTGAAATTTTAATGCCGCCGTTTTTCAACTCTGGCGGCAGCATAAGCCAACGCACTGGTTGCTGAAAACGCGCCAGCTTGTCTTTCACCCATTCGCTAAGATCAACACTTTGCTGGTCATACTCCACAACGGCTACCGGTCGATGACCAAACTCCTTGTCTGCAACGGGAACGATAAATACCTGCAAAACCGCCGGATGCGCAGCAATAACCCGCTCCACCTCTTCTGGCTGAATACCTTCGCCGCCGCTAAAGAACAGGTTGTCTAAGCGCCCGACAATAGTCAACTTGCCATTATGCAGCTCACCACGATCGCGGGTAGCGTACCAGCCTTCGTCATTGACCAGCGGCACCAGTTGTCCGTTCCGCCAGTAACCCTCCGCCATGCTGGCAGCCCGTAGCCATACTTCATCCTTGACGATTTTGACTTCCCGCCCCGGCAACGGAAAACCGACATCAGCCAGACCGTCGGCTTCTTTCGCACACACCGTAGAGGCGAACTCTGTCAGGCCATAGCCGCAAAAGCAACGAATGCCCTGCCCGCGTGCCTGCTCCGTCAGTTCGACCGGAATTGCCGCGCCGCCAAGCAACACCGCTTTCAGGGAAACCGAACTGCGATTTACCAGCAATCGCCAGAGCTGCGTCGGCACCAGCGAGGCGTGAGTACAGCCTGCCAGCATTTGTTCCAGCGGTTGTTTGTCGCGTACCGTCATCCGCGCGCCAGCGTATAACCAGCGCCACAAAATCCCCTGACCGGAAACATGAAACAGCGGCAAAGAGAGCAACCAGTCATCGTGCTCATCAAAGGGGATCAGCGATAACACACCTTGCGCACTGGCAAGGTGTGCCTGGCAGGTATGGACAGCGGCTTTCGGCAAACCGGTGGAACCAGAAGTTAAGGTCATGGAGCACAAACGCTGCGGCTGCCACGAGGCAACGTATGCGCCTTCTCCTACCTGAATTTGCAGCGAAGTTAACGCCGGAAACGTGTTTTCTCCTTCCGGCACCAACGCGAATTGCAGAGTAAGATTGGGCAACAATTCCTCAAGCAACGGTTGCGGAAGCTGTGGGTTTACGGGCAGAACTCGCGCCCCACATTGTAGTAGCGCCAGCCAGACGAGCAGCGTTTGCGGTGTATTCCATGCCCGCAACATCACCCCGCTGCCTGCAACCACACCCTGCGCCACAAAACCCGAAGCCAACTCATCGACGCGAGTACAAAGCTCGCGCCAGTTGAGTTGCTCGTTATTGAGACGCAAGGCAATGGCTTCTCCCCGCACTTGCCGCCAGTGACGCCACGGCCAGTCAGAGAAGATCATAGCAGCCGCTCCAGTGCATCCACTTCCACTAACGGCAGCGGGCTACCCGGCCAGCGACGAACCTGCTGCGCCTGCATCAGATCCAGCGTATCCAGCCCCGGAATAGTGTCGGGCGTTAACCAGGCGGCAACCCGCGCCAGTTGCGTTAAACCTAAACTCGACTCGATGGAAGAACTGATCACCGCCGTCAGCCCCAGCGCGTGGGCTGCCTGCACCTGTTCACGCACTTTCTCCAGGCTACCGGTTAGCGTGGGCTTGATAACCACAGCCCGAACCCCTTCTTCTGCCACAAAGGCAAAATCCGCCTCACGCAGACTTTCATCCCAGGCAATAGCGATGCCGGTTTCACGGGCAAACGCGCGCGAATCATCACGGGTTTTGCACGGTTCTTCAAGGAAGGCGATGCGGTCGCGGTAATCAGGGTTGACGTATTTCGCAAACTGCTGACCCTTCAGCGGCGTCCAGGCGCGATTTGCGTCAAGACGCAAATGCAGATCCGGAACCGCTTCCAGCAACAGATTCACCACCATGCCGTCGCGCACCGCTTCGTACAATCCCACTTTGACCTTCGCCACTTTCTCACCAGGCATATCGGCAAGTTTGAGGATCAGGTCGTCGGGATCGCCATTACACAGCGGCGCTGCACGGTAATTGGCTGCCTGCGGCAACGCATCAGTAAGCTCCGCCAGCGCACAGCTCACACCAAAGGCGACGGAAGGCATCTGCGGTAGCTCGCAATCACCTGCCAGCCAGTTATTTACCCAGGAAAGCAGCACGCTCTGCGCTTCTTCCCAGGTTTCCTGACTGAAACCCGGCAGTGGGGAGATCTCTCCCCACCCTTCACGCTCGCCCTCACGCAGGCAAACATACAGCCCGTCGCGGGTTTTTAACCGCCTGTCGCGCAGAACCACCCCCGCGTCCATGGGGATCTGCCAGCGGTATACCTGCGCGCTACGCATTACGGATTCCGTTTGAATTTGCTGAAATCAGGCTGACGTTTCTGGTTGAAAGCGTTACGACCTTCCTGACCTTCTTCCGTCATGTAGAACAGCATGGTGGCGTTACCTGCCAGCTCCTGCAGCCCCGCCTGACCATCACAGTCAGCATTCAGCGCGGCTTTCAGGCAGCGCAGTGCCATTGGGCTGTTTTGCAGCATTTCGCGACACCAGCGGACGGTTTCTTTTTCCAGATCCGCCAGCGGTACAACGGTGTTCACAAGGCCCATATCCAGCGCCTGTTTGGCGTCGTACTGACGGCACAGGAACCAGATTTCACGCGCTTTTTTCTGCCCGACAATGCGAGCCATATAAGAAGCGCCCCAGCCACCGTCGAAGGAACCAACTTTCGGACCAGTCTGACCGAAAATAGCGTTTTCAGCCGCAATGGTCAGGTCGCACATCATATGTAGAACATGACCGCCGCCGATGGAGTAACCTGCAACCATCGCGACAACCGGTTTCGGACAGGTACGGATCTGACGCTGGAAGTCCAGCACGTTCAGGTGATGTACGCCGGAGTCATCTTTATAGCCGCCGTAGTCGCCGCGCACTTTCTGATCGCCGCCAGAGCAGAATGCTTTATCGCCTGCGCCAGTCAGAATAATTACGCCGATGTTATCGTCATAACGCGCATCCGCCAGCGCCTGGATCATCTCTTTTACCGTCAGAGGACGGAAGGCATTGCGCACCTGCGGACGATTAATGGTGATTTTTGCGATACCGTCGGTGGATTTTTCATAACGAATGTCCTCGAAACCTTCGGAACAGTCGTGCCATTCAACCGGTGCGTAAAGCATTGCTTCATCAGGATAAATCATATTGTGTCCTTTAGTCAGAAACGCAAGATCTGCGCCAGACTTGCGATTACGCCAGCGGGATTTTCCCGGTGCGCGTTATGTCCGGCGCGAGGAATGACATGGCAGTCGGCAGCCAGTTCCGCTGCCAGAGCGCGGAATTTGCTGTCACGTTCACCACATAAATAATAAAACGTAAATGTGCGGGCGCTAAGGTTAGCACGTAAATCAGGCTGGACGGCGAGAGAAGTAGCCTCCAGCATGGCGGCAAGAGTTACACCGTTATTGTTGCTGCGCAGTGCCACCAGCTCCCGGCGTTGCTCATCGTTGAGCGAGGCAAAAACAGGCTGTTGATACCAGTCGGTAAATACCGCGGTTAACGGTTCTGAGCGAAAACGCTGCGCCCAGCGGTGATCGGAAAGCTGACGTTCTGCACGTTGTTCAGCACTTTGCAGCCCTGGATGCCCGCCTTCGACAATCACCCCACCAATCCCCGGCATCCCCTGACAAGCCGCCATCATCGCCACGCGTCCACCGAGGGAGTATCCCACCAGCCAGTAATTTAGTATGTTGTAACTAACAAGAGTGTTATGCAGCACATCGGTGACATCAGCAAAACCATCAACGCTGATAGCCATTGAACCGCCGTGTCCGGGGAGATCCACATACAATCGCGAGTAGTCCGTAAACGCCTCGCCCACTTCCTGCCATTCGCGGCAATCTCCGGAAAAACCGTGCAGAAAAACCAGCCAGGGTAAACCTGGCTTGCCGTGTTTTGCCTGCGCATGCAGGATCATAAATGGCTTACCTGCGCCAGCAACTGCTGGAGTGTTTGCGCACCATCAGTATCGTTAACGACCATTTCAATCACGGTGGTGGTCGGGGTGCGCCATGCGCCAGCCAGAGCCGATTCAAACTCATCCCAGTTTTGCGGGCGATGATATTTCAGTTCGAACATAGCGGCAGCGTGCTCAAAATGAACGTTCTGTGGCATTAAATAAAAACGCTCACGCTCGCTTTTTGGTGTGGGAAGTAGCGAGAAGATTTGCCCGCCGTTATTGTTCACCACAATTAATACCAGCGGCGCGGAAACCTGGCGCAACAAGGCCAGCGCGTTCAGGTCGTAAAGCGCCGAGAGATCGCCAACAATCGCCAGTGTCGGTTTACCGCTCGCCCGCTGAACGCCAGCGGCGGTCGAGATCAGACCGTCAATACCGCTGGCTCCACGGTTGCTGTAAACCGGGTAACCTGCCGGAAGTTGTGAGAGTGCGTCGATCAAACGCACCACCAGGCTGTTACCGACAAACAGTTGCCCCTGTTCCGGTAGGTATTCGCTGATGCGGTGCGCCAGTTGCGCTTCGCCAAATGCATCGCGACGGGTAACAACTGCCTGCATCGCCTGTTCAGCCAGACGCGGGATCTCCACGCACCAGGGCTGACGTTTTTCAGCCGGATGCAACTCCAGCCAGTCAGTAATATTGGCAATCAGCCGACGTCCACGGTGATGCGCCGGGTCGAGTCGCCCTTCGATGTTATCAACAATCCAGTATTCTTCCGGTTCACAATTCGCCTGCCATTGCAGTAACCGTTTTCCGGTCAGGCTACTACCCATCTGGATCACAATCTGCGCCTGCTGTAACTCGCCAATCGCTTTAGCATTACCTAACCACAAGTCGGCACACGGCAGCGGTTGCCCGGTTTGCGACAGCACGTCGCCAATCAGCGGCCAGCCAAGAGTTTGCGCCCACTGGGCAACTTTTTTGCCCTCTTCCGCACTCATGCGCCCCGCAACCACCACGCCGCGCTTTTGCCGCCAGAAGAACCAGTCGCGCTGTTTTTCGCTCTCCAGCCGAGGGGCTTCACGCAGCCACGGTTTATCGTCCTGCCACCAGTCGCCCAGCCGTTGTTGCCACGCCAGCCCCGTGTCGTCCATCTCGCCATACAGCGGTTCGGCAAACGGGCAGTTGATATGGACTCCCCCCGTATGCAGCGTACCTAAAGCGTGATCGATGGTGGAAACCAGCCAACGCGCAGGAATATCCTGGGTCGGGCGTGGTAGTGAAATGCTATGCGTGGGATGAGAAGCGAACATACCCGGCTGGCGAATCGCCTGATTCGCACCGCAATCAATCAGTTCCGGAGGACGATCGGCGGTTAACAGGATCAGTTTTTCTCCAGTTAACCCAGCCTCAATCAGCGCCGGATAGAGATTCGCTACCGCCGTGCCGGAGGTCACAATCACCGCCACCGGCTGTTTGCTGACCTTCGCCAGCCCCAGCGCCAGATGTCCCAGCCCACGCTCATCAAAATGGGTGTGATGAATGAATGCGGAATTTTCCGCTGCCGCCAGAGTTAATGGCGTAGAACGAGAGCCAGGGGCGATGCAGACGTGTCTGACGCCGTGACGTGTTAATGCTTCCAGAATGACCGCCGCCCAGCGTCGGTTAAATGCGCTTACTGACATGAGTTTGTCCGGTATCAATATTGCGGCTAAGTATAGAGAGCTACAAAATTAGATTATTGATATGAATCGATAATGATGCGACTCATTACTATTCCATTTGTAATAAAGTCCGCAGTCCTGCCGCTTTGTTGTCGATTTCCTGCCACTCTTGCTCGGGATCTGAGCCACGGACAATACCTGCTCCGGCATACAGACGCACTACATTGTCACTGATTTTTGCCGAGCGCAGGGAAACGCAGAATTCACTTTGTTGTAGAGAAAGATAACCCGCAGAGCCAGCGTACCATTCACGGGTAAACGGTTCGTGTTGCGCGATAAACTGCCGCGCCAGATCGCGCGGTAAGCCTGCTACGGCTGCCGTTGGCTGCAACTGATGCAAGCAAACCTCGTCGTCTGCTTTATTGAGTGAAGTCCAGATGCAGCGACGCAGATGTTGTACTTTTCGCAGGCGAAGTACCTGCGGCGGCAAAACATCCAGTGTCTGGGTATCAGACTGTAATCGCTGGCAGATATCTTCCACCACCAGCATGTTTTCACGTTGGTTTTTATCATCCGCCATAAGCCACTCGGCCAACCGCTGCGCCTGTTTATCGTCGGGGTGATTTGCCACCGTTCCGGCAAGGGCTTCAGTGCGCAGCGCTTTGTCACGCCGCCGCCATAGTCGCTCAGGCGTTGAGCCGAGAAATGCGCTTTCGCCATCAAAGCCCATGTAGAAATGGTAACAGTTAAGATTCAGTCGACGGCTGGCAGCCATCATTGCCGCCGCATTGACCGGACTTGCAAAATGCAGATCTGTCGCCCGCGCCAGTACGACTTTATCCAGCTCACCTTCCGCAATGGTGTCGGTCGCCAGTTTAATTAACCGCGTCCAGCCCGATTTGTCTGGCCAGTGGTTTTCTTGTGGAGTGGTTAAATGCAACGCGGGCAACGGTTTGGTATTCGCCAGTGTAGTAATGAATTCTTTTGCCTGATTTGCGTCATTCTGAAGGGACGTTTCGCTGAAAAGGGTCAGGCGAAAGTTCGCTTTTCCCGCACAGCGCCGCCATTCCAGACGCGGCAAAAGTAAATGACCTTGTGACGGGTCAAACGCATTCAGCCCCCAAATGCGTAAGTCGGGATGTTCCGGGTACTGACGAAGAAAACGTTGTGCCTGGTCCAACGACGTAAAGCTGGCAATCGCGCCCAGCACCGCGGCCTCTTCATCACCATTACGTTGTTGCCAGTAGAATTGCGGATACGTTTGCTGACTGGCCAACCAGCTTAAAGCATCAAAAGCGTCATTAAGGGGGAAAGGAACATCGAAAACCCGAATGCCGGGTGTCGCCGGAATCTCTTGCGACAAATGGCGCAGTAGATTTCCCAGCGCCGTAGTAAGTGATTGCACGCGGACCTCTCCCTGTTAAAAGCCTCACATTATACGGGGTACTGCACAAAAAATGCAGTACCCCAGTGTAGGGAGGTTTTAACGGCGTGCCAGCAACAGTCCTAATACCAGTCCAACGGCCGCGCCCACGCCAATCCCCTGCCAGGGTTTTTCATGGACGTAGTCATCGGCACGATATACCGCCTGCTTCGCCCGATAGTAATAGCTGTCGGAAGCCTGACTTACCCTTTTTTTCACATCATCCAGCGCCTTTTCTGCCCGCGCCTTTAGCTCAACATATTTTTGATCGGCGGGATCGCCAGAGGAGCGTAGCACCTCTTCCAGTGTTTCGCTCAGTAACGTCAGGTCGTCATCGATACGTGTATCACTAAATTGATTAGACATTCTCGTTCTCCATTTACGTAAAACCTGCCACTAACTATAGACAACTGTTATCAATCACGCCTGATTAACCTCGCGCGCCATCCCGATATGCGGAATACCATCTTCCTCATAAATATCGGTCACTGGGATGAAACCAAATTGCTCATAAAAGTTTTGTAAGTGCGCCTGCGCCCCCAGATAAATCGCCTTGTCCGGCCAGTGGCGCGTACATGATTCCAGCGCCTTGCTCATCAATTGCTGACCGATTTTTTCGCCGCGTAAGGCTTCGCTGACAATCACCCGACCAATCACCACCGGTTCGAGATCATCATCACTTTTCAGGATCCTCGCATACGCCACCAGTGTCCCGTGATGCCAGCCGAGAAGATGGCGATTTTCTCCTACCAGATCATCACCGTCGATATCCTGATAAGGGCAGTTTTGCTCCACCACAAATACCGCGCAGCGTAGTTGTAATAAGGCATAAAGCTGAGAAACAGATAAATCAGAATGATGCAGATCTTGCCAGTCGATCATGGAAGGCTCCTTTGTGCTGTTTGCTTTATACTAGCTGGAATATTTTCAGCAGCGTGATGAACTCATGGAATTAATTTTTTTAGGTACTTCAGCGGGGGTTCCGACCCGAACACGGAATGTCACGGCAATATTGCTTAATCTGCAACATCCAACGCGAGCCGGGCTTTGGTTATTTGACTGCGGTGAAGGTACACAACACCAGATGTTGCACACGGCATTTAACCCCGGAAAACTGGACAGGATTTTTATAAGCCATTTACATGGCGATCATCTTTTTGGCTTGCCCGGGTTGCTATGCAGTCGTTCCATGTCAGGCATTGTGCAACCCTTAACCATTTATGGTCCGCAAGGTATCCGTGAATTTGTTGAGACAGCGTTACGCATTAGTGGCTCGTGGACTGATTATCCACTGGAGATTATTGAAATTAGCGCAGGCGAAATTCTTGATGATGGCTTGCGTAAAGTGACAGCTTATCCGATGGAACATCCGCTGGAATGTTACGGCTATCGTATTGAAGAACATGATAAACCTGGCGCGCTGAACGCCCGGGCGTTAAAAGATGCCGGTGTACAACCCGGTCCGTTATTTCAGGATTTGAAAAAAGGCAAAACAGTCACGCTGGAAGACGGTCGGCAGATTAACGGTGCTGATTATTTAGACGCGCCTACACCGGGTAAATCAATCGCCATTTTCGGTGATACCGGCCCTTGCGATGCCGCAATCGACCTTGCTAAAGGTGTCGACATAATGGTTCACGAAGCGACGCTGGATATGGCGATGGAGGCCAAAGCCAACAGTCGCGGCCACAGCTCCACACGCCAGGCGGCGGCACTGGCCCGTGAAGCTGGTGTCGGTAAACTAATCATTACCCATGTTAGTTCGCGCTATGATGATAAAGGCTGTCAGCACTTGTTACACGAATGCCGGTCGATTTTCCCGGCAACCGAACTGGCGAGCGATTTCGCGGTGTTTAGCATTTAAGTCGAAAGCGGTGGTTAGTTGGCAGATTAATTTAATGATGCCAACGCACTTATTTGACGTATTTTTCATCTGTTTGCCGAATACGCTTGATGTCGATATCCGGCAAACAGATTTATCATTTTTAGTTTTGTGAATTGTCCAGACCTTCCGCCAGCCCAATCAGGCGAATAAATTCCGCTCTGTAGCCTTGTTGATCCGGTCCTTTCGCTTGCCGCGCCCACTGTTCGATCTGCTGCCAGGATGTATTATTCAGGTATTCAGAACCGCGCAATTTTTGCCCAAACGCAGCGACTGCTGCGCGAAAACGCATATCTTCTGAAGGTGCGTTTATTGTGGGTGCCAACGGGAATTCAACTAACTGACTTTCTTTTCCCTGCGGGTATTTCCAACGAATCTTTAACCAGGTCAGTTCTTTCGCTTTATCTGATTTCGCTGATTTGTTATCCGGGGCATAGCGTAACTTATCAATTGATGCTTTTTGCCCATTCAGCGTTAATTCGAATAACAACGTTATATGTTTACCTGCGCCAATATCCCCCGCATCAACGTTGTCGTTATTAAAATCCTCCGCCCGAAGTTGGCGCTTTTCATAACCAATCTGACGGTATTCCGTTACCCACGCGGGGTTAAACTCTATTTGCGCTTTGACATCTTTTGCTACGGTAATCAACGTCTGCCGCATTTCACTGTTCAACACTTTCTGCGCTTCAGAGAGAGTATCAATGTAGCTGTAGTTGCCGTTACCAACATCGGCAATTCGCACCATCATTGCCTCGTTGTAATTGTCATCCCCCACGCCAAGCGTCGAAAGAGTAACACCGGACTCCCGCTGTTTTTTGACCATTGATTCAATCGATTTTGGATCGTCAATACCAACGTTAAAGTCACCGTCAGTGGCCAATAAAATGCGATTGATGCCGCCCTTAATAAACCCCTTCGCCGCCTGCTGATAAGCCAGTTCCAGCCCGGCACCGCCATTGGTACTGCCTTCCGCATCCAGCGAATCAATCGCGGCATTAATTTCTGACTTGTGATTCCCTGAGGTAGAAGGCAACGCAATACGGGAGTCGCCAGCGTAGGTTACGATGGCAATGTTATCCTGCTCACGAAGTTCTTTGACCAATAATTTCAACGAAGACTGAATAAGTGGCAAACGTTCACTAGAAATCATTGAACCAGAAGTGTCGATAAGAAAGACCAGATTAGAAGCTGGTAACTCTTCACTTTTGCGATCTTTCGCCAGGATATCAACTTTCAGCAATGTTCGCTGCTCATTCCAGAGCGCAGATGCCAGTTCATAGCGCATAGCGAAAGGTATTGGCTTAGTGGCGGGAACAGGCTCTTTATTATTGCTTTTATCATTAATAACCCAGTCTGACGGAAAATAATTGACCATCTCCTCCACCCGCACAGAGTCTGGCGGAGGTAACAGCCCTTGATTGAGGAAACGCCGTACATTTGCATAGCTGCCAGTGTCGACGTCAAGGCTAAACGTCGCCAACGGGTTTTGCGCTACCTGCTTAACCGGATTATCATCGAACTGCTGGTAGCGAGCTGTTCCTGGATTTGCGATACGTGTAGCTTTTGCTTTAGCCGCTCTTTCAAATGTTGGCGCTTCCTGCAATCGCCCCGGCAAAGCCTGTTTGTCTGAGGATTGTTGCGCTTCATGCTGGGCTAAGGTTTTTGCTTTCGCGTCTGCAGCGGCTTTAGCGGCGGCGGCTCTTTGCTCCGCCACTTTTGTTGCCGCTTGTTGCGCGGCAAGTACTTGCTGGTCTGTGGGTGTAGTAGATTGTTGTTGCTGACTTTCCTTATCATCAGATTCCTGCCCACATCCTGACAAAATCAAACTACTAATAAGCAACATGATTATATTTTTATTTCGCATATAAAATCCTTTTAAATAAACTCAGCTACCAGACATAAAATAGACTCTTTGTATAATCCGACCAATCTTAATAAAATACAATCCCGAAACCCATAACAAATAATAATTCAACAACAAAACCTATTAATAATTTGTATATAAAAAAAATAACCTTTCCCTTTTTTATATTGTTCTTGCTTTCACTTCCTCTAATTGTTTTTTATCAACCCTGGGTCAATGCATTACCGCCAACGCCCCGGCACGCAAGTCCCGAGCAATTAGAAAAAACAGTTCGTTACTTTACACAAACTGTGCATCCACGTAGTGCTGACAATATTGATAATCTGAATAGATCCGCAGAGTATATAAAAGAGGTCTTTGTCAGTAGCGGTGCCAGAGTTACCGTGCAGGACGTCCCCATTACTGGTGGCCCCTACAAAAACATTGTTGCTGATTACGGTCCTGCCGATGGATCGCTGATTATTATTGGGGCGCACTATGATTCCGCAACCAGTTATGAAAACGACCAATTAATCTATACGCCAGGCGCGGATGATAACGCCAGCGGCGTCGCCGGACTACTGGAGCTGGCACGTTTGTTACAGCAGCAAGCGCCGAAAACAGGCGTTCAACTAGTCGCCTATGCGTCGGAAGAACCGCCCTTCTTTCGTAGCGATGAAATGGGGAGCGCGGTACACGCCGCTTCGCTTGAGCGTCCGGTGAAATTAATGATAGCGCTGGAGATGATTGGTTATTACGACTCCGCATCCGGGAGTCAGGATTACCCTTACTCTGTCATGTCCTGGCTTTATCCCGACCGTGGTGATTTTATTGCAGTGGTTGGCAGAATGCAGGATATCAGCGCTGTGCGTCAGGTAAAATCTGCGTTGTTATCAGCAACAGAGTTGCCTGTTTATTCTATTAACGCACCGGGATTTATTCCCGGTATCGATTTCTCCGACCATCTCAATTACTGGCAGCAAGATATTCCTGCCGTCATGATTACAGACACTGCGTTTTATCGAAATAAACAATATCACCAGTCTGGCGATACTGCAGACAGACTCAATTACCAGAAAATGGCGCAGGTAATTGATGGCGTTATTAGTTTGTTGCATAACAGTAAATAATAAAAATTTCTCGAGGCAGCTCCAGAAAAATGACTGCTGTAATTTTATTTTGTGGCATCTGATTTAAGATGCGAAAAATGAAATTCAACGGAGGAAAACAAATGGGAATGATTGGTTATTTTGCGGAAATTAATTCAGAAAAGGTTAACCAACTGCTTGAGTCTACTGAAAAACCTTTGATGGACAATATTCACGACACGCTTTCAGGTTTACGCCGACTGGATATTGATAAGCGCTGGGATTTTTTACATTTTGGCCTGACAGGCACCTCTGCTTTTGATCCCGCGAAGAATGACCCGCTAAGTCGTGCCGTGCTTGGTGAACACAGCCTCGAAGATGGCATAGATGGTTTCCTGGGATTGACCTGGAATCAGGAGTTAGCCGCGACAATCGACCGCCTGGAAGCTCTGGATCGAAGTGAGCTGCGTAAACAGTTTTCCATTAAGCGACTCAATGAAATGGAGATTTATCCGGGAGTGACCTTTTCAGAAGAGTTAGAGGGGCAACTCTTTGCGTCGATCATGCTTGATATGGAGAAGTTGATTAGCGCGTATCGACGTATGCTGCGACAAGGGAATCATGCGCTGACGGTTATTGTTGGGTGATGGTGTCAAAGGCACCATAAAAAAACCGCCGAACATGTCGGCGGCTTTCTGACTTACGAACTGACTGCTTACATCAGCGGCATTGCCAAACGTACAATGCTGATCAGCGGTTGCGGCCATACACCCAGCACCAGTACCAACAGTGCGGAGATCAGCACCACGATGCCGCCTGCCGTGTACTGCCAGTCTGACGGTGCATCACGGTTTGGCTGTTCTGAACCATGAAGGTACAGGCTCACCGCCACGCGCAGGTAGTAGTAGAGGCCGATTGCCGAACCGACAACCACAGCGCCCACCAGCCACCACAGGTGCGCCTGAACACCGACCGCCAGCACGTAGAACTTACCGATAAAGCCCAGCGTCATCGGGATACCGGCCAGTGACAGCATCATCACCGTCATCACCGCCGCGAGGATCGGACGATGCCAGAACAGTCCGCGGTAAGAGAACAGGGAATCAGCATCCGGGCCACGATACGGGCTGGACATCAGGCTGACCACACCGAACGCGCCGAGGCTGCTGAACAGATAACCGGCGAGGTAAACCCCTACCGCTTCCATCGACATCTCGCCGGTTTGCAGCGCAATCAGTGCCACCAGCAGATAACCGAGGTGAGAGATAGACGAGTAACCGAGCAGACGTTTGATATTGGTCTGGCTCAGCGCCATCAGGTTACCGAAGATGATGGAGGCAAAGGCGATAATCGCCAGCACCACGCGAATCGCTTCGCTGTCGCCCACCGGTGCGTAAAGGAACAGACGCATCACCACGCCGAAGATAGCGATTTTGCTCGCCGTCGCCAGGAAGGTGGAAACCGGCGCAGGCGCGCCCTGGTATACGTCTGGTGTCCACAGGTGGAACGGCACCAGAGAAAGTTTGAAGCCGAGGCCGACAATCATCAGGCCAAAACCCGCCAGTAACAGCGGCTCGTTGAGCATACCATCACCGAGGTTTTTACCCAGCGCGACGAACGACAGGTCGCCAGACTGCGCGTACACCAGCGCCATACCGAACAGCAAGAAAGAAGACGCTGCGGCAGAAAGAATGGTGTATTTGATACTGGCTTCCAGCGAACGTTTCTGGCGGAAAGCGTAACCGACCAGGCCAAACAACGGCAGAGAGATCAGTTCGATACCGAGGAACAGAGACGCCAGATGGTTGGCATTCGCCAGCAAGATCCCACCCAAGGCGGCAATTAACACCAACAGGTAGAACTCGTCCTTATTGTCGTTATAACCTTCAAGCCACGGGTAGGCAAAAGTACAGGTGGCGAGGCTCGCCAGCAGTACCAGCCCGGTGTAGAGCATGGCGAAACCATCAACGCGCATCAGCGGCGTGACGTCCATAGCGCCCGCCTGGCCAACAAACCAGAGCGAAACCAGCGCCGCGTTAAGCCCAATGACCGACAGCGTGGCGTTGAGGAAGTGATTGCGTCGCCACGCAATGGAGAGCATCACAACCACCACCGTCAAGCCGACGATCAGCAACGGTAGCAGTGCGATCAGGTTTTGTGGAGTTATTGTCATGGCGATTTACGGCCTTGTAGTAGTAACGGAATTAACAAACCACTGCTGGATATTGCCAATCGCGGAGTGCGAGGTATCCAGAATCGGCTGCGGCCAGAAGCCCAGCAGTACCAGCAGCACCACCAGCAACAGGATCATAAACAACTCACGCAGCGACATCCCTGGCAGTTCCTGGCTGGCAATCTCGCTTTTCGCCTTACCGAAGTAAGCGCGATGCAGCATTGCCAGCGAATAAACAGACGCAAAGACCAGCCCAAAAGTAGAGATAACGGTAATGACCGGGACGACCTGGAAGCTGCCGAACAGAATCATAAATTCACCGACGAAGTTACCAGTGCCCGGCATCCCAAGCGTTGCCACAGCAAAGAACAGCGACAGTGCTGGCAGCCATTTCATTTTGCTCCACAGACCGCCCATCATGCGCATGTCACGGGTGTGGATACGTTCATAGAGCTGACCGCAGAGAATAAACAGACCCGCCGCCGACAAGCCGTGCGCAATCATCTGAATAACCGCGCCCTGGTAGGCCAACTGGCTGCCGGTATAGATAGCAATCAGCACGAAGCCCATGTGGGAAACCGAGGTGTAGGCGATCAAACGTTTGATATCAGTCTGGGCAAAGGCCATCCACGCACCGTAGAAGATGCCGATAACACCCAGCCACATCGCGATTGGCGCAAACTCTGCCGACGCGTTCGGGAACAACGGCAGGGAGAAACGCAGCAGACCGTAAGCGGCGGTTTTCAGCAAGATCCCCGCGAGGTCAACGGAACCGGCAGTCGGTGCCTGGGAGTGGGCATCTGGCAACCAACCGTGCAGTGGAACCACCGGCATTTTCACCGCAAAGGCGATGAAGAAGCCCAGCATCAACAGATATTCCACACCGCTGGACATTGGCGTATTCAGCAGCTCTTCATAGTTGAAGGTCCAGACACCAGTCGCATTGTAGTGAACGAAGACCAGCGCCAGGATGGCGATCAACATCACCAGACCACTCGCCTGGGTGTAGATGAAGAATTTGGTTGCCGCCGTGATACGCGTTTTACCGTCAGAAGCTTTATGCCCCCACAGTGCGATCAGGAAGTACATCGGCACCAGCATCATTTCCCAGAAGAAGAAGAACAGGAACATGTCGATGGCAAGGAACACGCCGATAACACCGCCCAGGATCCACATCAGGTTGAGGTGGAAGAAGCCCTGATATTTTTCGATCTCATTCCACGAGCAAAGTACCGCCAGCACGCCGAGCAGACCTGTCAGCACGACCATCAGCAACGACAGACCATCAATGGCGAGGTGAATAGAGATTCCAAAACGCGGGATCCACGGCATGTCGAATTCAGACTGCCACTGCGGAATTCCGGCGGATTGCGTCAGTGAATAACCGCCCTGCAACCACAGTTGCAGCGACAGCGCCAGCGTCAATCCCATGGTGATTAGCGCGATCCAGCGCGGCACCTTTACGCCAAAGCGTTCGGTCTGCCAGCACAGGAAGCCGCCAATAAAGGGAATTAATATTAGCCAGGGTAGTAACATGGCGATCTTTATTCCTTGTAAAAGTCCCGTCAGGACCGGATTTTCAACGAATTCTCACGACAGAAAATTCACTTCGGATTGGGGGGAGTGTCGGATGCGCCGCTGTAGTGGCTTATCCGACCTACGTTCTTATATGCCCGAGGGCAAATCCCACAATCCTTAACTCAACGCAGTACCATCAACAGTGCCAGCACCACGACCGCACCGATGCTCATGGATGCCACATACCAGCGCAGGTAGCCGTTCTCACTGAGCAACAGACCTTTACCCGCAAAGCGCGAGAGGATCGCCGGGATGTTCATCATTGAGTTCAGCGGATCGCGTTTCAGCAACCAGGCGATCCCCAGGAACGGTTTGACGAACACTTTGTCGTACAGCCAGTCAAAGCCCCAGGCGTTGTACCACCAGGTCCCCAGCAGACGACCCGGTGCACTGTTGGCGATAGAAGTCACCAGAGTACGTTTACCCAGCCACAGCCAGGCTGCCAGCAAAATGCCAACAACTGCAACCACGCCAGAGGTAATTTCCAGGGTCAACATACTGCCGTGTGCCAGCTCCGTGGTTTGCGGAAGCACGCCCTGCAGCGGCGGTACAATCAGTGCGCCAACGAAGGTGGAAAGGATCAGCAGCACAATCAGCGGCAGGCTGTGGGTGATCCCTTTCACGGCGTGAGCGTGAATTTGTTCTTTTCCGTGGAAGACGATGAAAATCATACGGAAGGTGTAGAGCGAGGTCATAAACGCACCGACCAGACCAGCCACCATCAGATTGATATGACCATTCGCCATCGCACCCGCGAGGATCTCATCCTTACTGAAGAAGCCCGCAGTGACCAGCGGCAGTGCCGACAGCGCCGCGCCGCCCACCAGGAAGCAGAGATAAACCAGCGGAATAGATTTACGCAGACCGCCCATCTTGAAGATGTTCTGTTCGTGATGACAGGCCAGAATGACAGAACCGGATGCCAGGAACAGCAGCGCTTTAAAGAATGCGTGGGTCATCAAGTGGAAAATCGCCGCATCCCATGCCTGCACGCCAAGCGCGAGGAACATGTAGCCAATCTGACTCATGGTGGAGTAAGCGAGAACACGTTTGATGTCGGTCTGTACCAACGCAGCAAAACCAGCCAGCAGCAAGGTAACCGCCCCGACAATACCCACCAGATGCAGAACTTCCGGGGTCATCAGGAACAGGCCGTGGGTACGGGCGATCAGGTAAACACCTGCGGTTACCATGGTTGCGGCGTGGATCAGCGCAGAGACAGGCGTCGGGCCAGCCATCGCGTCGGCAAGCCATGTCTGCAACGGCAACTGCGCAGATTTACCAACCGCACCACCCAGCAGCATCAGCGTCGCCCACATCAGCATGTTATTGCCGTCTGCAAAGTGCGCCGGTGCCAGTTCCACCATTTCGCGGAAGTTCAGCGTGCCCAGTTCGTTGTAGAGAATGAACAGCGCGAAAGCGAGGAACACGTCACCGACACGGGTCACGACAAACGCTTTCATTGCCGCGGCACCATTCTTCGGATCGGTGTAATAGAAACCGATCAGCAGATAGGAGCACAGGCCCACGCCTTCCCAGCCGAGGTACATCAGCAGCAGGTTGTCGGCCAGAACCAGAACCACCATGCTGGCAATGAACAGGTTGGTGTAAGCGAAGAAGCGAGAGTAGCCCTCTTCACCGCGCATATACCAGGATGCGTACATGTGGATCAGGAAACCCACACCGGTGACCACTGAGAGCATGGTCAGTGACAGGCCGTCCAGCACCAGGTTGAAACCGATGTTAAAGTCGCCTACCGACATCCACGTCCACAGCGGCTGGCTGTAAGCCTGCTCACCGTTAGCGAAGAAATCGACGCCGATAAAAGCAGTCACCAGCGCAGCCAGGCCCACAGAGCCAACGCCAACGATCGCTGAGACATTTTCAGACCAGCGTCCGCGAGAGAACGCCAGCAGAATGAAGCCAATTAATGGCAAAATAATGGTTAAGGCAAGCATGTTCATCCGCGCATCTCACTTACTGAATCGATGTTCAGGTTCTGGCGACGACGGTGAAGTTGCAGCAGCAGCGCAAGACCGATACTCGCTTCCGCCGCCGCGAGGCTGATGGCAAGAATGTACATCACCTGACCGTCGGTCTGGCCCCAGTAGCTCCCGGCGACCACAAAGGCCAGCGCGGAGGCGTTAATCATGATTTCCAGACCAATCAGCATAAACAGCAGATTGCGACGGATAACCAGACCGGTTAAGCCAAGAACGAACAAGATTGCCGCGAGGATCAGTCCATGTTGTAAGGGGATCATGCGTGCTCCTCCGTTTTTCTTTTCGCGCTGTCGTCTTTGCGATTGCTCAGCACTTCACCCGCACGCTCTTCGCGACCGACGTGGAAGGCCACAACCAGACCGGCCAGCAGCAGCATAGAGGCCAGTTCAACCGCCAGCACGTAAGGCCCGAACAGCGTAATACCCACTGCTTTGGCGCTGATTGGCGTACCATCGATACCCTGATCGTTAACACCGAGAATGGCGTAAACAATCACCACCAGCATGATGGCCGACAAAATTGCCGGACCAATCCACACCTGCGGTTTCAGCCACTGGCGTTCCTGTTCGATTTCCGAACCGCCCAGGTTGAGCATCATCACCACGAACACGAACAGCACCATAATGGCACCCGCGTAGACGATAATTTCCAGCGCACCGGCAAAGTAAGCGCCCAGTGAGAAGAACACCCCGGAAATCGCCAGCAGCGAAATAATCAGGTACAGCAGTGCGTGTACCGGATTGGTATGGGTGATCACTCGCAAGGTCGCAAGTATGGCTATCAGGCCACAGATATAAAAAGCGAACTCCATTGCCCCTCTCCTTACGGTAACAGGCTCTTGACGTCGATAGGCTTGGCTTCGTTCTCTGCTTCGCCCTTATCTTTGCCGTCGATTGCCATACCTGCCATCCGGTAGAAGTTATATTCCGGGTATTTGCCCGGACCGGAGATCAGCAGATCCTCTTTCTCGTAAACCAGATCCTGGCGTTTGTATTCCCCCATCTCGAAATCCGGGGTTAACTGAATCGCCGTGGTCGGACAGGCTTCTTCGCACAGACCACAGAAAATGCAGCGTGAGAAGTTGATGCGGAAAAATTCCGGATACCAGCGACCGTCTTTGGTTTCTGCTTTTTGCAGCGAGATACAGCCGACCGGGCAGGCTACTGCGCAGAGGTTACAGGCTACGCAACGCTCTTCGCCGTCCGGATCGCGGGTCAGAACGATACGACCACGATAACGGGGCGGCAGATAGACCGGCTCTTCCGGGTACATTCGCGTTTCGCGCTTGGCAAACGCGTGCAGGCCGATCATCCAGATACTACGAACCTGGGTGCCGAAACCTACTAACAATTCTTTTAAGGTCATGGTCTTAGTGCCCCTTATTGCGCCTGCCAGAGAATGACAGCCGCCGTTACCAGCAAGTTGATCAGCGTCAGCGGCAGGCAGATTTTCCAGCCGAAGGACATTACCTGGTCATAACGCGGACGCGGCAACGACGCACGAATCAAAATGAACATCATCATAAAGAACGCAGTTTTCAGCGCGAACCAGATGAATGGCGGTAACAACGGGCCTTGCCAGCCACCGAAGAACAACGTCACCATCAGTGCGGAGATGGTCACAATCCCGATGTATTCACCCACGAAGAACAGGCCGAATTTCATCCCGGAATATTCAATGTGGTAACCATCCGCCAGTTCCTGCTCGGCTTCCGGCTGGTCAAACGGGTGACGGTGACATACCGCCACGCCCGCGATGGCAAAGGTAATAAAACCAAAGAATTGCGGGATGACGTTCCATACATGCGCCTGGCTGTTAACGATGTCGGTCATGTTGAATGAACCGGCCTGCGCCACCACGCCCATCAGGGAAAGCCCGAGGAACACTTCGTAGCTTAGGGTCTGCGCAGAAGCACGCATCGCACCCAGCAGCGAGTATTTGTTGTTACTTGACCAGCCCGCAAACAGCACTGCGTAAACCGCCAGACCTGCCATCATCAGGAAGAACAAAATCCCGATGTTCAGGTCGGCAACCACCCAACCCGGACTGACTGGCACAATCGCAAAGGCCAGCAGCAACGAGGTAAAGGCGATCATCGGCGCAAGGGTAAAGATGACGCGATCCGAGAATTTCGGGATCCAGTCTTCTTTAAAGAACATTTTGATCATGTCCGCGACCAACTGAAGCGAACCGCCCCAGCCAACACGGTTAGGTCCGTAACGGTTCTGGAACAGCCCCAGCAGACGACGTTCACCAAAGCTCATGAATGCCCCGCAGGTGACAACCACCAGCAAGATCACCACCGCTTTGAGGATGGTCAGCAGGATCTCAATCAGTTCCGGTGATAACCAGGTCATTGTTGTGCCTCCTTGAGATCCTCAAGATGCGCGCCAGCCAGCACCGGAGCAATGCCGGACATGCCCATCGGCAAGCCCACCTGCCCTGCCGTCAGCCCTTCTGCGATTTCAACCGGTAGCGTGACCGTGTTGCCATCGTAACTAAAGGAGACGCGAGTACCCGCATTCACGCCCAACTTCGCGGCATCTGCCGGGTTGAGTTTGATATACGGCTGCGGCATACGGCTCTGGAATACCGGAGCACGCTGTGACAGTTCATCGCTGCCAAACAGATGGTAGTACGGCGCGATACGCCATTTCCCTTCCTGCGGCTGGAAGCGTGCCGGTACGCTGGTGAAGTAATCCAGACCGTTTTCGCTGGCTTCAAACAAACGCACGCCCGGATCGCCAAAGCGCAATTTGCCACCCACTTCGTCCTGGAATTTGTTCCACGCCTGCGGGGAGTTCCAGCCCGGTGCCCAGGCAAACGGCACTTGCGAACGGTGCGCGGTCGGCTGGTTGTTACCTTCCATCGAGAAGGTGAACATGGTGTCGATATCCTGCGGCTGACGCGGTTCATGAACGCTGATATTGGCGCGCATGGCGGTACGGCCACTGTAACGGTGCGGCTCACGAGCCAGTTTCTGACCACGAATGCGGAATGTCGCATCCGGCGCGGCATCTTTGATGCCAGCAAGTTCCGGGATCTTCGCCACGACGGCGTCAATCACATGGTCGAGCTGCGTCCAGTCCACTTCTCGACTCAGCAGCGTACTGTGCAGCGAGTGCAACCAGCGCCAGCTTTCCAGCATCACCGTTTTGCTGTCGTAGTAAGACGGATCGTAAACCTGGAAGAAACGTTGAGCACGACCTTCGTTGTTGATCACCGTACCGTCGCTTTCAGCAAAGCTGGCAGCGGAAAGCACCAGATGGGCGTTTTCCATAATCGCCGTGCGCTGATGGTCAACCACCATCACCAGCGGCGCTTTTGCCAGCGCGGCGTTCACGCGGGTCGCGGAAGCGTGACGATGTAGATCGTTTTCCAGCACCACCACTGCATCGGCGCGTCCGGTTTCCAGTTCGGTCAGGGCTTCTTCAAGCGAACCGCCGCCCATAATGCCCAGCCCCATACTGTTTACGGAACGGGCAATCATAGTGATACCTACGTCAGCGCCGCGACCTTTCAGGGCTTTCGCTACGTTAGCTGCAGCCTGAATCACTTCTGTACTACCGGCGTTAGTGCCGGAGATAATCAACGGTTTCTTCGCACCAGCCAGTGCCTGTACGATGACGTCGACTTTGCTTTGCAGCTCCGGCTCGATACCGTCAACCGCTGGTGCGGAGTTGTCCAGCGCGTGGGCGATGGCAAAACCTAAACGCGCCTGATCTTCAACCGGTGCGCGGTAAGTCCACGCCGCGATGTCATCCAGGCGGGTGTCATCAACGTTAGTAACAAACAGCGGGTGCTTGGCACGTTGGCCAATGTTGAGGATTGCCGCAATCTGCCAGTCAGCCACTTTCTGTGCTGCCGCCATTTCACGCGCTTTGCCTTTTACTGCCTGACGAACCGCCAGCGCGACGCGTGCCCCGGTCTGTGTAACATCTTCGCCCAGCACCAGTACTGCATCGTAAGATTCGATTTCACGCAGTGCCGGAGTATAAATGCCGCCTTCACGCAGCACTTTCAGCGCCAGTTGCAGACGTTCCTGCTCACCGTGAGCGATACCGGTGTAGAAGTTTTCTTCGCCAACCAGTTCACGCAGCGCAAAGTTGCTTTCCACGCTGGCACGCGGAGAACCGATGCCGATGACTTTCTTCGACTGACGCAGAATATCTGCCGCACCTTGCATCGCCTGCTCGGCGTTGAGGGTGATGAAATCATCGCCACGACGCTGTACCGGCTGACGTGGACGATCCTTCAGGTTGACGTAGCCGTAGCCGAAACGACCACGGTCGCAGAGGAAGTAATGGTTTACCGTACCGTTGTAACGGTTTTCGATACGACGCAGTTCACCATAACGTTCACCCGGGCTGGTGTTACAACCGATGGAACATTGCTGGCAGATACTCGGCGCAAACTGCATATCCCATTTACGGTTATAACGCTCGGAGTGCGTTTTATCGGTGAATACGCCGGTCGGGCAAATTTCCACCAGGTTACCGGAGAACTCGCTTTCCAGGGTGCCGTCTTCCGGGCGACCGAAGTAAACGTTGTCGTGCGCGCCATAAACGCCCAGATCCGTACCGTCAGCGTAATCTTTGTAGTAACGCACGCAGCGGTAGCAGGCGATGCAGCGGTTCATTTCATGAGAGATGAACGGCCCCAGATCCTGATTGCGGTGGGTACGTTTGGTGAAACGGTAGCGACGGAAGGTATGCCCGGTCATCACGGTCATATCCTGAAGATGGCAGTTACCACCCTCTTCACAGACCGGACAGTCGTGCGGGTGGTTGGTCATTAACCACTCGACCACACTTTCACGGAACTGTTTCGCTTCTTCGTCGTCAATGGAAATAAAGGTGCCATCGGAAGCCGGTGTCATACAGGACATCACCAGGCGACCACGCGTGTCTTCCGCGTTTTGGTATTGCTTCACCGCACACTGGCGGCAAGCACCGACGCTTCCCAGCGCCGGATGCCAGCAAAAGTAAGGAATATCAAGGCCCAGAGACAGACAAGCTTCCAGCAGGTTGTCCGCTCCGTTGACCTCGTATTCTTTGCCGTCTACATGAATTGTAGCCATTAGCATGCTTCCAGTTTTCTCAGTCATAGACTGAGCGTTAATCGAAATTCGGTTACCAGCGCTCTTTCAGCAGGTTCGGCTGAATCCCATTAATCAAATGGGTATTGCTGAACGGCTGTTTGATTCCCGCTTCAAATTCTTCACGGAAATATTTGATGGCGCTCTGTAACGGCTCCACTGCACCTGGTGCGTGGGCACAGAAGGTTTTACCCGGGCCTAAGAATCGACACAGTTGCTCAAGTGTTTCGATATCGCCAGGCTGACCTTCGCCACGCTCCAGTGCACGCAGAATTTTCACACTCCACGGCAGACCATCGCGGCACGGCGTACACCAGCCACAGGATTCACGGGCGAAAAACTCTTCCAGGTTACGTACCAGCGACACCATGTTGATCTCGTGGTCAACGGCCATCGCCAGCGCCGTACCCAGACGGCTACCCGCTTTACCGATACTTTCGAACTCCATCGGCAGGTCAAGGTGCGCTTCTGTCAGGAAGTCAGTGCCCGCGCCGCCTGGCTGCCAGGCTTTGAATTTCAGCCCGTCACGCATACCACCAGCGTAATCTTCAAGGATTTCACGCGCGGTAGTACCGAACGGCAGTTCCCACAGACCCGGATTTTTCACCCGACCAGAGAAGCCCATCAGCTTGGTGCCAGCATCTTTGCTTTTCGAGATGTTCTGATACCACTCCACGCCGTTAGCGAGGATCGCCGGAACGTTACACAGGGTTTCGACGTTGTTAACACAGGTCGGTTTGCCCCATGCGCCTGAGGTTGCCGGGAATGGCGGCTTCGAGCGCGGGTTAGCGCGACGCCCTTCCAGAGAGTTGATTAACGCAGTTTCTTCACCGCAGATGTAGCGTCCTGCCCCGGTATGGACGAACAGTTCGAAATCAAAACCTGTTCCCATAATGTTTTTGCCGAGCAGCCCCGCTTCGGTCGCTTCGGCAATGGCACGACGCAGATTCACTGCCGCTTCGATATATTCGCCACGCAGGAAGATGTAGCCGCGATACGCTTTCAGCGCAAAGGCAGAGATCAACATACCTTCCACCAGCAGGTGCGGCAGTTGCTCCATCAGCAAACGGTCTTTATAGGTGCCCGGTTCCATTTCATCGGCGTTACACAGCAGGTAACGGATGTTCATGGATTCGTCTTTCGGCATCAGGCTCCACTTCAGGCCAGTAGAGAAGCCCGCGCCGCCGCGCCCTTTCAGACCGGAATCTTTGACCTGATTGACGATTTCGTCCGGAGAAAGCCCGGTCAGCGCCTTACGCGCCCCTTCGTAACCGTTTTTACTGCGGTATTCGTCCAGCCACACCGGCTGTTTGTCATCGCGCAGACGCCAGGTCAGCGGATGCGTTTCGGGAGTACGGATAATGTTTTTCATTTATACCGCTCCAGCAGTTCAGGGATCGCTTCCGGGGTCAGATGCGCGTGAGTGTCCTCATCGATCATCATGTTTGGCCCTTTGTCGCAGTTCCCCAGGCAGCAGGTTGGCAGCAGCGTAAAGCGACCGTCAAACGTCGTTTGCCCTGGTTTGATATTCAGTTTTTTCTCCAGCGCCGCCTGAATTCCCTGGTAACCGTTGATGTGACAAACCACGCTGTCACAATAGCGGATCACATGGCGACCCACCGGCTGGCGGAAGATCTGGCTGTAGAACGTTGCCACACCTTCAACATCGCTTGCCGGAATACCCAGAACGTCAGCGATCGCGTGGATCGCGCCGTCCGGCACCCAGCCACGCTGCTTCTGAACGATTTTCAGCGCTTCAATGGACGCCGCACGCGGGTCTTCGTAGTGGTGCATCTCGTGCTCAATCGCTTCACGCTCTGCCGCACTCAGCTCAAAAGCCTCGGTTTGTGGTTGTTGATTCTCGTGCATAATTAGCGGTCCACATCTGACATAACAAAATCGATACTGCCCAGATAAACAATCAGGTCAGACACCAGGCTGCCGCGGATCGCCGCCGGAATTTGCTGCAAATGCGCATAACTCGGGGTGCGGATACGGGTGCGATAACTCATGGTGCTACCGTCACTGGTCAGGTAGTAACTGTTGATCCCTTTGGTCGCCTCAATCATCTGGAAGGACTCATTGGCAGGCATCACCGGCCCCCACGACACTTGCAGGAAGTGGGTGATCAGGGTTTCGATATGTTGCAGCGTGCGCTCTTTCGGCGGCGGCGTAGTCAGCGGGTGATCCGCTTTGAACGGGCCTTCCGGCATGTTGTTGAGGCACTGCTCAAGAATGCGCAGACTCTGGCGCAGCTCTTCCACTTTCAGCATTACGCGGGTGTAGCAGTCAGAAACGCCACCACCGACCGGGATTTCAAAGTCGAAGTTTTCATAGCCAGAATAAGGACGCGCCTTACGCACGTCGAAGTCGATCCCGGTGGCACGCAAGCCAGCACCTGTGGTGCCCCACTCCAGCGCCTCTTTCGCGTCGTAGGCGGCAACGCCTTTGGAACGGCCAATCAGGATGGTGTTACGCAGCGCGGCTTTCTCGTAAGAAGCCAGACGTTTCGGCATCCAGTCAAGGAACTCACGCAGCAAGCGATCCCAGCCTCGCGGCAGGTCATGCGCCACACCGCCAATACGGAACCACGCCGGATGCATACGGAAACCAGTGATTGCTTCCACCAGATCGTAGATTTTCTGACGATCGGTAAAGGCAAAGAACACTGGCGTCATTGCACCGACGTCCTGAATAAAGGTGGAGATATACAGCAGGTGGCTATTGATGCGGAACAATTCGGAAAGCATTACGCGGATTACGTTAACGCGATCCGGCACGGTGATCCCGGCCAGTTTTTCTACCGCCAGCACGTATGGCATTTCGTTAACGCAACCGCCGAGGTATTCGATACGGTCGGTGTACGGTATGTAACTATGCCAGGACTGGCGTTCGCCCATTTTCTCCGCGCCACGGTGGTGATAGCCGATGTCTGGTACGCAGTCGACAATCTCTTCACCATCGAGCTGCAGAACGATACGGAAAGCCCCGTGCGCCGACGGGTGGTTCGGACCGAGGTTGAGGAACATGAAGTCCTCGTTTTCGGTGCCGCGCTTCATCCCCCACTCTTCCGGTTTGAAGGTCAGGGCTTCCATCTCCAGATCCTGTTTGGCTTTGGTCAGCTCAAACGGCGAGAATTCGGTAGCACGCGCCGGGTAATCTTTACGCAGCGGGTGACCTTTCCAGGTTTGCGGCATCATGATGCGACGCAAGTTCGGGTGACCGTCGAAAGTAATGCCAAACAGATCCCAGGTTTCGCGCTCATACCAGTTGGCGTTCGGGAACAGTTTGGTAAAAGTCGGCACATGTAGATCGTTTTCTGCCAGCGCCACCTTTAGCATGATGTCGCGGTTGCGATCGATCGAAATCAGATGGTAGAAAACGGAAAAATCGGCGGCAGGTAACCCTTCGCGGTGTGTGCGCAAACGCTCGTCCATGCCGTGTAAGTCAAACAGCATGACGTAAGGTTTCGGCAGTTTCTTTAAGAAATCGCCAATTTCCAGTAATTGTTCACGCTTGATCCACACAACGGGAACCCCGGTGCGAGTCGCCTGAACAGTAAAGGCATCCGGCCCAAAACGGTTGCGCAGTTCGCCAATCACCGGATCATCAAGATGATCACGGGTCTGCCAGGCGGGTTCTTGCGCGGTTAAGTCGGTCATATTGTTCACCATTGCATATGGTCCGTGGTGACTGTCGGCGTAGTTAACTTCGCGAAATAGATTTAGGAATAAGCGAAGAAAAATGCCTTTGCCGACAGGCGCAAATTAAATCTCGTCAGGTGTGCGCAGGTTGGTAACGGCAATGCGTTCACCGCGCTTGCGTTCGCGCTCTGATTGCATATTGGCGCGATATACGCCCTGATCGCCAACCACCCAGGAGAGCGGGCGACGTTCTTTGCCGATAGATTCCTGCAATAGCATCAGTGCCTGCATGTACGCTTCAGGACGCGGCGGGCAACCCGGGATATACACATCAACCGGAATGAATTTATCAACACCCTGCACAACGGAATAAATATCGTACATACCGCCGGAGTTCGCACATGCGCCCATGGAGATAACCCACTTCGGCTCCAGCATCTGGTCATAGAGACGCTGAATAACTGGCGCCATTTTGGTAAAACAGGTTCCAGCCACCACCATCAGGTCAGCCTGACGCGGCGAAGCACGCAATACTTCTGCGCCAAAACGCGCCACGTCATGAACCGCGGTAAACGAGGTCACCATCTCAACGTAACAGCAGGAAAGACCGAAGTTATACGGCCAAATTGAGTTTTTACGACCCCAGTTAACCATGTCATTGAGCTTGCCCATAAACACGTTTTTATTAACTTCTTGCTCCAGAGGGTCGGTTACGATCTCCTGCTTTTGCAGGGGGTAACGGTCGTTCTCACCGTTGGGATCTATGCGGGTGAGCGTATAATCCATCTTAATGCCTCGCGGTTAGCGTTGACGATTAGCGATACTGTTCGTTTCCGGGTTCACACGCTCGCGGCGTGAACGCGCGGGCGTCCAGTCCAGCGCGCCAATACGCACCAGATAAACCAGACCTGCCAGTAACACAAAAATAAAAATTGCCGCTTCTACAAAGCCAATCCAGCCGCTTTCGCGAATGGAAGTTGACCATGCGAACAGATACAGCGCTTCAACGTCGAAGATAACGAAGAACATGGCCACCAGATAAAACTTGGCAGACAGGCGTAAGCGGGCGGAGCCGACCGAGTCGATACCTGATTCAAACGGCACGTTTTTTGACCTCGCGCGCGCGCGACCGCCTAAAAACCAACCGCCAATCAACATCAGGCAACACAGGCCAATGGCAACGATAAGAAAGATAGCGAATGCCCAGTGATGAGCGATGACTTCAGTGGATGTTGACATACTCATTGCTTACTCATCAAAAGTAGCGCCAGATTCACTGCTCTTCACGGCAGATGGACGCCACATCGATTCATGGGGAGGAATAAAAAAAACCTTACAATCGCTGTAGAAACTATTTTATACAGCTAATTGATGTGGTCTTTTACTCCTTTCTATAACCTTTTGTCAACTTTAACAAAGGTTTCTTCACATTAATTTACATGATATCAACAACTTTTGCATTTAATGCCTTTACCCCCAGATTGTTGACAACTCCAGGAAAATTAGATGTTGTTGAATCGTGTCCGTTGTGAAGCAATGGAAAAAATACGGGCCTATTTTGACAGGAATTGGTGACGATTCCTCCCCCCAAAAGAGAGTATTTTCTTGATCTGTGACACGCTTTTGTTAATCCATAACAAAAACACAGCAATAATTTTACTCATTTTTTAACATTATTGTAGCAGGAGATTTTTTTCAGGCGATTTTTTGTTCGTTAGCGTGGGGAATGGCTGGTGATTGAAAAATGAACATTTTTGTTCGTTGTCGGGAACATTCGTAAGGTTTTATTGTAAAAAAAAGCCACTGGCGTTTTATTAATCACCAATGGCGTTTTTTACTGAATTGTTATTGCCTGGAGATTATTCGTAATCCCCTTCAATCAACAGGGAATCGTCCCCTTCCTGAGCAGTCAACGGGTTGTATTGCCACGGGTTGTGATAACTCTCCATGGCCTGGTATATCACCTGCGCCAACTCATTGTCGCAGGACGGATCATAGCACAGCAAATATTCGGTATCTGGTAGTGGTGGTAAACCATCTACCGCACTCAAAACGCGCAGGTCAGGACTCATCATCTCAACCGGTCTTGCCGTCACACCAAGGCCCGCTTTTACTGCAGCACGAACCGCCGGTAGCGTAGAGGCGACATAAGCCAGACGCCAGGGAATATCCGCTTTATTGAGCGTTGCCAGAACCATGTCACGGAACGGACTAGGATCATCCAGCAGCACAAGAGGGATCGGTTCACCTTTTTGCAATACATATTCCGCAGCGCAATACCAGTGTGTTGGAGAAGTACGCAGATTCAACGCCTTAAAGGTATCAGGACGATGAGTGGTAACCATTAAATCCACTTCCTGGGACTTCAGCATTTCTGCCATATAGGCATTGCGCTTAACGCGGACATCCAGCGCAAGTTTCGGATAAACCGAGCTTACGCGATTGAGCAGGAAAGGTAAGATCGTATCAGCAGATTCATCTGAAGCACCGATAGTTAACACGCCCTGAAGATTACTGAACATCAATGATGAGCAAGCCTCATCATTGAAACGCAGGATTTTCCTGGCGTAGCCAAGAAGCTGAATACCATGTTCAGTCAACAGTTTGTTGCGACCATGCCGAGCGAACAGTTCTTTCCCAACGAGTTGTTCCAGACGTTGCATTTGCTGACTAACAGCGGACTGAGTACGACACACAGCGGAAGCTGCGGCAGCAAAAGTGTTCAGATCGGCAACAGCAACAAATGTTCTCAGCAGATCGAGGTCGAGGTTAATTATCGGACGATTTGCACTTATCATATATTATCACTTACTGGCGGCTCATACTGAGCTGGTTAATGCTGTGCACACACAAACAAGCAATTCCATTTGTAATGTGCCTCCCTGGCAGTTTCATCCGGAACCCGGACGAAAGTAAAAATGCATATGAGTTGCACTAAAAAATGTGGCTCACATTGTTCCGTTATAATGCCTGAAGTAGATCACAGAATATATCTTCAGGAATCGCATATCTATTAAGTTACTCACTCTTTTCTATTTATGACATGCGCGAGTTTGTGTAAATGTAAATGTAAATGTAAATGTTGGTCCTTGCTCCACTCTCTCGCAACGGTGCGGCTCGAACATGAGCGCGAACAAATAGCGAGAGTAAGCCTGCATCAAAGCAGGTGTTCCGTCATTAAAGCAAGCATTTTACCCTAAAAACCTTTTATTTATAAGGGTCATTGCGAATTATCTGATGCAAAGTTATGTTATGTTAGGCAAAGTAATCTTCTATTATTAATATGCACAACAAAGTCTTTTTGAATATTAAATAATAATTAATTAGCACCACCTGCATACATTAATTCCTCTTAACAATAATTTCCTCCGTCACCACCTATATGCCCCACCGGCGATCACTACTCTGTTAATGTTTCACTTATAACGAAAATATCATGAATGCTTTATGTTCGTGATTTCTTAAGCCGAAGAAATTTTACACATTTATCTAACAGGTAAAAAAACCACATCCTGAATTAATACACAGAATAAATCACTACTAAATCTCATTTATTAAGTATATGCATCTTATTATTTAACGATTATTAAGTTATTAACAGCACAATTCCGCTTTCTCTCCTGGCAAAATCTTGTTCTGCAGAACTTCAAAACGCCGCCTCGGGGGAGTACATTGTTCTAAGCTGACTTCCACGGCAGGGAGTGGCGATAACAGCAAAAAAGGTCAAGATTCATGTCACCCATTGAAAAATCCAGCAAATTAGAGAATGTCTGTTATGACATCCGTGGTCCGGTGCTGAAAGAAGCAAAACGCCTGGAAGAAGAAGGTAATAAGGTATTGAAACTGAACATCGGCAACCCAGCCCCGTTCGGTTTTGACGCTCCCGATGAGATTCTGGTTGACGTGATACGCAACCTCCCGACAGCTCAGGGTTATTGCGATTCAAAAGGCCTCTATTCTGCGCGTAAGGCTATCATGCAGCATTACCAGGCACGTGGCATGCGTGATGTTACCGTGGAAGATATTTACATCGGAAATGGTGTATCGGAGCTTATCGTTCAGGCAATGCAAGCATTGCTGAACAGTGGGGATGAGATGTTGGTTCCTGCACCTGATTACCCGCTATGGACAGCGGCAGTTTCGCTCTCAGGCGGTAAAGCGGTGCACTATCTTTGCGATGAATCCTCTGACTGGTTCCCGGATCTCGATGACATTCGCGCCAAAATTACGCCACGCACGCGCGGCATTGTTATTATCAACCCGAACAACCCAACAGGCGCGGTTTATTCCAAAGAGCTATTAATGGAGATTGTGGAGATTGCGCGTCAGCATAACCTCATTATCTTCGCTGATGAAATTTACGATAAAATCCTCTACGACGACGCCGAGCATCACTCGATCGCGCCGTTGGCTCCTGACCTGCTGACCATTACCTTTAACGGGCTGTCGAAAACGTATCGTGTTGCGGGATTCCGCCAGGGCTGGATGGTGCTGAACGGGCCGAAAAAACACGCCAAAGGTTATATCGAAGGTCTGGAAATGCTGGCCTCAATGCGGCTGTGCGCCAACGTTCCCGCGCAACACGCGATACAGACAGCGCTGGGCGGCTATCAGAGCATCAGCGAGTTTATCATGCCAGGCGGGCGTCTTTACGAGCAGCGTAACCGTGCGTGGGAGTTGATTAATGATATTCCTGGCGTTTCCTGCGTAAAACCTCGCGGCGCGCTATACATGTTCCCGAAAATAGACGCCAAACGCTTTAATATTCACGACGACCAGAAAATGGTGCTGGATTTCCTGTTGCAGGAAAAAGTTCTGCTGGTACAGGGAACCGCATTTAACTGGCCGTGGCCGGATCACTTCCGCATTGTCACGCTGCCGCGTGTTGATGATATCGAACTGTCCTTGAGCAAGTTCGCTCGTTTCCTTTCTGGTTATCATCAGTTGTAATCTTAAATTCACTGCCGGAGATTGCATCCGGCAGTGTTATCCCCCCACAATGACCTCATGATGCCATCACTCGTAAGGTCGCTATGAAACAGAGCCATTTTTTTGCCCACCTCTCCCGCCTGAAGCTCATTAACCGCTGGCCGTTGATGCGTAACGTGCGGACTGAAAATGTGTCCGAACACAGTTTGCAGGTAGCGATGGTCGCCCATGCGCTGGCAGCCATCAAGAATCGCAAATTTGGCGGCCAGGTTAATGAAGAACGTATCGCGTTGCTGGCGATGTACCACGATGCCTCTGAAGTGCTCACTGGTGATCTTCCTACTCCGGTGAAATACTTCAACTCGCAAATCGCCCAGGAATATAAAGCCATTGAGAAAATCGCTCAGCAAAAACTGGTCGATATGGTTCCGGAGGAGTTGCGGGATATTTTTGCACCATTAATCGATGAACATGCGTATAGCGATGAAGAAAAGTCGCTGGTTAAACAGGCAGATGCGCTGTGTGCGTATCTGAAATGCCTGGAGGAACTCGCAGCCGGCAATAATGAGTTCTTACTGGCAAAAACGCGGCTGGAAACGACGCTTGAATCGCGCCGCAGTCAGGAGATGGACTACTTTATGGAAGTGTTTGTTCCCAGCTTCCATCTGTCTCTCGATGAGATTAGCCAGGATTCACCGCTGTAAGCCGACGTAGGCCTGATAAGACGCGCCAGCGTCGCATCAGGCCTACGTCGGTGGCGACATCAGGAGCTCGTCAAAACGGAAACAGCATCGGGATCATCACCACGCAAACCGCCATCACAATAATGGTAAACGGAACCCCCAGCTTCACAAAATCACTGAAGCTGTAATTCCCCGGCCCTAAAACCAATGTGTTAACGGGTGAAGAGACTGGTGTCATAAAGGCAGCGGATGCTGCCATCGCCACTACCATGGCAAAAGGGTAAGGCGATACGCCCATAGTTTTGGCAGCAGCCAGCGCAATCGGGGCCATCAACACCGCCGTCGCAGTGTTAGAGATAAACAAGCCTATAACCGCCGACAAGACAAACAAACAGACCAGCATCATATGCGGCCCGTAACCACCGCCAATATCCATTAATCCTTTCACCGCCAGCGCGACGCCACCGGTTTTTTGCAATGCCACAGCAAACGGCATCATCCCAACGATCAAAATAATGCTCGGCCAGTGAATAGACTTATAGGCGCTTTCAGCATCGATACAGCGGAATTTGCCCATCAGCAGGCAGGCAATGATAGCCGCAACTGGATTAGGAATTTCATCGGTCAACATTAACGCCACCATCAACACCAGGCAGAAAATGGCATGGGGTGCCTGACTGTGAGCGGGCGATGCTTCACTCACCTCTTCCGGTAAGTTTAACGCCACAAAGTCGCGGCCTTGTTTTGCCAACATACCGATAAGCTTCCAGTTACCGACCACCAGAATAATGTCACCCAACAGCAGAGGCTCATCCGCCAGCGAACCTTCCAGCGCCACACCGTTGCGTTTCAGCCCCACCACATTTAGTCCGTAGCGGGTACGAAAGCCAATTTCACGCACCGATTTGCCAATAAGCTCTGACTCGGGAATTAATGAAATTTCTGCCATACCGACATCAAGAGCCTGATCGGAAAAATACTCGCCGCGCAAAACCATCGGCTCCAGCAATTGTTCACTACAAAATTGACGGAGATCGACGTCAGCCGCAGACATATCAATAAGCAAAACGTCACGCGCGCGGAATTCAGACACCCCGTTCACGTTCACGATAACGCGACGAAAACGCCGCCAGCGTTCAACACCAATGACGTTTGCGCCATAACGTTCACGCAATTTGAGATCGTCCAGTCGTTGGCCAATCATCGGTGAACCGGGACGAATAGCCAGACGACGCGCACGCCCAGTAAGACGGTATTCACGAATGAGATCGCGGAAGGTGCGACGCGTCCAGCCTTCGCGCTGCGGAGCCTGGGTATCCCCTTTTAGCATAAAGCGCATCACTAGCATGTATAAAATGCCAAGTATCAATACGACCAGGCCGATAGGGGTTACGCTAAAGAAACTGAAACCATGATAGCCTTCACGTAGCAGCTCACTGTTCACCACCAGGTTAGGCGGCGTCGCCACCAGCGTCATCATGCCGCTTATCAGTCCGGCAAAACTCAATGGCATCATCAGGCGCGACGGCGACGTCTGCATACGCATAGCAACACTTAACACAACAGGAATAAAGATAGCGACGACGCCGGTTGAACTCATAAACGCGCCAAGACCGGCAACTGTCAGCATCAGTAAAACCAACATTTTGATTTCACTGCTGCCCGCAACTTTGACCAGCCATGTCCCCATCACGGTTGCAACGCCTGTACGAACTAAACCATCGCCAATAATAAACAGGGCGGCGATCAGCACAACGTTAGGATCGGAAAAGCCGGAAAAGACTTCGGTGATAGTCAGCGTACCGCTTAATGCAAACGCGACAATGACAAACAAAGCGACAGCATCCATACGCACTCTGCCCGTCGCAAACAAGACTATCGCAATCGCCAGCAATGAGAGAACCCAAATCAATTCACCGTTCACAACGTATCCTTGTTAATTGAGGGGGATGGTTTGATTCTGCCACAAAAAAGCCCCGTCGGGACGGGGCTAAATCATGATCTGGCGTTTCACGCAATAATAACGTCACCATTTGGCTGTTTGGTCACGGTAATTTGCTCCAGACTATGAAGGACCAAATCTACCTCATTCAGACGCGGGGTGTCTGCCGGTGCATTAACAGCAATAACATGGCAACCTGCCGCCAGACCAGAAAGCAAGCCAGCGGGAGCATCTTCCACTACCACACATTCCTGCGGCGCAAGCCCCAGCAGTTGCGCGCCTAACAGATACGCATCCGGCTCAGGTTTTCCACGCTTAACCCGTTCAGCGGTAACAAACACCTCCGGCGCAGGAAGTCCGGCCACTTTATGGCGCGCTCGCGCAACTGGCATAGAACCTGAAGTGACAATTGCCCACGGAATACCCGCTTTATTCAAATGATTGAGTAAAGCTATCGCCCCCGGGAGCGCGGTAATGCCTTCGGTTTCCGTGGCCTCGATTTGTTCCAGACGCGTAAACTCGGCGGCAATTTCTGCCTCGGTTTTCCCCGCCATAAAGTGACGCAGAGACGTTATTGCCTGTTTACCGTGAATAAAAGCAAGCACCTCTTCCGGCGTTAGCCCATGCCGTTTCGCCCAGTTGCTCCACGCCCGCTCTACCGCAGGCAGGGAGTCCACTAACGTACCATCAAGATCAAACAGAAAACCTTTGCACCGCACGCAGGCCTCCTCAGGCGTTAATGATTTGATTAATTTCGTTGGTACTCAAATGATACTGACGCGGGCAGGAATGCCAGACGTTCAACATGCGCTGATATTTCTCCCACATTGGTGTCTGGGCATTAAAGCCATGAGTTCCGGCGTCAAAATGCGTGTAACGCCCTTCGACATTAACCATAAAGCGTACATAACCGAGATAACGCGCTTCAGTAGCGGCGTCGAAGCCGAGGAAAGTGACACGGCGTTCATCGATAGCTTGCTGATCCTGCAAATTAGACCAGGAAACATGCAGCGCGTGATACATCTCCATAATGTCGATGATAGTGCGGCAGGTTTCTTCTTTCAGCTCGCCAAACTCGCGATCCAGCTCGCGCATCTGTAACCCATAGCCACGCTCAATGATTGTTTGCAAGCGACGGTAACGTTCAGCATTTGCCGGATCGAGCATAGTCATCATTTTGTACTGGTTAGACAAAATAAGACGTTGCGCGTTGGTCATTTCCATTGTTGACTCCTGTATCACTTTACTACGGTGAAAAAAAAGAAGGCCGATGTCTGCCTTCTTTTATATGCGTAATCAGGGATCAATTACAAATCATCAAGGAAAGTTTTATCCAGTTGTTTGAAGGCGCGCTTAAGCGTGTCAGCTAATGCCTGATAGTCAGGCTTGCCTTCTACCGGTGCTAACGCTTGCCCGGCTTCCTGCAATTTACCGCGAACTTCATAAAACCAACTCAGGATCGCTGGCGGTAATGGCGTAACGGAACGCTTGCCCAGCCACCACAATCCCTGCATCGGTAAACTCAGAGCGAACAATGCTGTAGCAACTGCCGGACCAAGCTGACCGCCCAGCGCAATCTGCCAGCAGAGAGTAAATACGGCGATCGGCGGCATAAAGCGGATCGCATAACGCGTCATCTTAATAACGCGATTTTCAACAAACACCGGGGCAAGGCGTTTTTCCAGCGGCCACGTCTTCGAGTAGTGCTGTCCCCGGCGGAACAAACTAAAAAAATTAACAGAACGATTATCCGGCGTTGACATGCTTCACCTCAACTTCACATATAAATATTCAAAAATTTGTGCAAATTCACAACTCAGCGGGACAACGTTCAAAACATTTTGTCTTCCATACCCACTATCAGGTATCCTTTAGCGGCCTGAAGGCCTAAGTAGTACATATTCATTGAGTCGTCAAATTCATATACATTATGCCATTGGCTGAAAATTACGCAAAATGGCATAGACTCAAGATATTTATTCCATCATGCAAAAAAAATTTGCAGTGCATGATGTTAATCATAAATGTCAGCGTCATCATGCGCTACGCTCTATGGCTCCCTGACGTTTTTTTAGCCACGTATCAATTATAGGTACTTCCATGTCGAGTAAGTTAGTACTGGTTCTGAACTGCGGTAGTTCTTCACTGAAATTTGCAATCATCGATGCAGTAAATGGTGAAGAGTACCTTTCTGGTTTAGCCGAATGTTTTCACCTGCCCGAAGCACGCATCAAATGGAAAATGGACGGCAATAAACAAGAAGCGGCTCTAGGTGCAGGCGCCGCTCACAGCGAAGCGCTCAACTTTATCGTTAATACTATTCTGGCACAAAAACCAGAACTTTCTGCGCAACTGACTGCTATCGGTCACCGTATCGTACACGGCGGCGAGAAGTATACCAGCTCCGTAGTGATCGATGAGTCTGTTATTCAGGGTATCAAAGATGCAGCTTCTTTTGCACCGCTGCACAACCCGGCTCACCTGATTGGTATCGAAGAAGCACTGAAATCTTTCCCGCAACTGAAAGACAAAAACGTTGCTGTGTTCGACACCGCGTTCCACCAGACTATGCCGGAAGAGTCTTACCTCTACGCCCTGCCGTACAACCTGTACAAAGAGCACGGCATTCGTCGTTACGGCGCACACGGCACCAGCCACTTCTATGTAACCCAGGAAGCGGCGAAAATGCTGAACAAACCGGTAGAAGAGCTGAACATCATCACCTGCCACCTGGGCAACGGTGGTTCCGTTTCTGCTATCCGCAACGGCAAATGCGTTGACACCTCTATGGGTCTGACCCCGCTGGAAGGTCTGGTAATGGGTACTCGCTCTGGCGATATCGACCCGGCTATCATCTTCCACCTGCACGACACCCTCGGCATGAGCGTTGACGCAATCAACAAAATGCTGACCAAAGAGTCTGGCCTGCTAGGTCTGACCGAAGTAACCAGCGATTGCCGCTATGTTGAAGACAACTACGCGACGAAAGAAGACGCGAAGCGCGCAATGGACGTTTACTGCCATCGCCTGGCGAAGTACATCGGTGCATACACTGCGCTGATGGATGGTCGTCTGGACGCAGTTGTATTCACCGGTGGTATCGGTGAAAATGCCGCGATGGTTCGTGAACTGTCTCTGGGCAAACTGGGCGTGCTGGGCTTTGAGGTTGATCATGAACGCAACCTGGCTGCACGTTTCGGCAAATCTGGTTTCATCAACAAAGAAGGCACCCGCCCTGCTGTTGTGATCCCGACCAACGAAGAGCTGGTTATCGCGCAAGACGCCTGCCGCCTGACCGCCTGATTCCACACCGCCAGCCCTGCTGGCGGTGCTGTTTTGTAACCCGCCAAACTGGCGGTAACGAAAGAGGATAAACCGTGTCCCGTATTATTATGCTGATCCCTACCGGAACCAGCGTCGGTCTGACCAGCGTCAGTCTTGGCGTGATCCGTGCAATGGAACGCAAAGGCGTTCGTCTGAGCGTTTTTAAACCTATCGCTCAGCCGCGTACCGGTGGCGATGCGCCCGATCAGACAACGACTATCGTGCGTGCGAGTTCTTCCACCACGACAGCCGCTGAACCGCTGAAAATGAGTTACGTTGAAGGTCTGCTTTCCAGCAATAAGAAAGATGTGCTGATGGAAGAGATCGTCGCGAACTACCACGCCAACACCAAAGATGCCGAAGTGGTTCTGGTTGAAGGTCTGGTCCCGACACGTAAGCACCAGTTTGCCCAGTCTCTGAACTACGAAATCGCCAAAACGCTGAACGCGGAAATCGTCTTCGTTATGTCTCAGGGCACAGATACCCCGGAGCAGTTGAAAGAGCGTATCGAACTGACTCGCAACAGCTTCGGCGGTGCAAAAAACACCAATATCACTGGCGTTATCGTTAACAAACTGAATGCTCCGGTTGATGAGCAGGGTCGTACTCGCCCGGATCTGTCTGAGATTTTCGATGACTCTTCCAAAGCGAAAGTCAACAATGTTGATCCGGCGAAGCTGCAAGACTCCAGCCCGCTGCCGGTTCTCGGCGCTGTGCCGTGGAGCTTTGATCTGATCGCAACTCGTGCGATCGATATGGCACGCCACCTGAACGCCACCATCATCAACGAAGGCGACATCAACACTCGCCGCGTGAAATCTGTGACTTTCTGCGCACGCAGCATTCCGCACATGCTGGAGCACTTCCGTGCCGGCTCTCTGCTGGTGACTTCCGCAGACCGTCCTGACGTACTGGTTGCCGCTTGTCTGGCTGCAATGAACGGCGTAGAAATCGGTGCTCTGCTGCTGACTGGCGGCTATGAAATGGACGCGCGCATTTCTAAACTGTGCGAACGTGCTTTCGCTACCGGCCTGCCGGTATTCATGGTGAACACCAACACCTGGCAAACCTCTCTGAGCCTGCAAAGCTTCAACCTGGAAGTTCCGGTTGACGATCACGAGCGCATCGAGAAAGTTCAGGAATACGTTGCTAACTACATCAACGCTGACTGGATCGATTCCCTGACTGCAACTTCCGAACGCAGCCGTCGTCTGTCTCCGCCAGCGTTCCGTTATCAACTGACCGAACTGGCACGCAAAGCAGGCAAACGTATCGTTCTGCCGGAAGGCGACGAACCGCGTACCGTTAAAGCAGCCGCTATCTGTGCCGAACGTGGTATCGCAACGTGCGTACTGCTGGGTAACCCGGCAGAGATCAACCGCGTTGCAGCGTCTCAGGGCGTAGAACTGGGCGCAGGCATTGAAATCGTTGATCCAGAAGTGGTTCGCGAAAACTATGTTGCTCGTCTGGTCGAACTGCGTAAGAACAAAGGCATGACCGAAACTGTTGCACGCGAACAGTTGGAAGACAACGTGGTTCTCGGCACGCTGATGCTGGAACAGGATGAAGTTGATGGTCTGGTTTCCGGTGCTGTTCACACCACCGCAAACACCATCCGTCCGCCGCTGCAGTTGATCAAAACTGCACCGGGCAGCTCTCTGGTATCTTCCGTGTTCTTCATGCTGCTGCCGGAGCAGGTTTACGTTTACGGTGACTGCGCGATCAACCCGGATCCGACCGCAGAACAACTGGCTGAAATCGCAATTCAGTCTGCTGATTCCGCCGCTGCTTTCGGTATCGAACCGCGCGTGGCTATGCTCTCCTACTCCACCGGTACTTCTGGTGCAGGTAGTGACGTAGAGAAAGTTCGCGAAGCAACTCGTCTGGCTCAGGAAAAACGTCCTGACCTGATGATCGACGGTCCTCTGCAGTACGACGCTGCGGTAATGGCTGACGTTGCGAAATCTAAAGCGCCGAACTCTCCGGTTGCAGGTCGCGCTACCGTGTTCATCTTCCCGGATCTGAACACCGGTAACACCACTTACAAAGCGGTACAGCGTTCTGCCGACCTGATCTCCATCGGGCCGATGCTGCAGGGTATGCGCAAGCCGGTTAACGACCTGTCCCGTGGCGCACTGGTTGACGATATCGTCTATACCATCGCACTGACCGCGATTCAGTCTGCACAGCAGCAGTAATCTCGTCATTATCCGCAGCCATGCGCTGCGGATATCTGAACCGGAAATAGTCACTATTTCCGGTTTTTTATTCTCTTAATTTGCATTACTCCTTTCTGATTATCTTGCTTAACTGCGCTGCATCAATGAATTGCGCCATCTCACTTTGCATACTTACCACTTTGTCTTGTGCAAGGGAAAATTTGCGCTATGTCCGCAATAACTGAATCCAAACCAACCAGAAGATGGGCAATGCCCGATACGTTGGTGATTATCTTTTTTGTTGCTATTTTAACCAGTCTCGCCACCTGGGTTGTTCCGGTGGGAATGTTTGACAGTCAGGAAGTGCAATATCAGGTTGATGGTCAGACGAAGACTCGCAAAGTTGTAGATCCTCACTCATTTCGCATTCTGACCAACGAGGCAGGCGAACCCGAGTATCACCGAGTACAACTGTTCACGACGGGAGATGAACGCCCTGGTTTGATGAACTTCCCGTTTGAAGGGCTAACCTCTGGCTCGAAATATGGGACAGCCGTTGGCATCATCATGTTTATGCTGGTGATTGGCGGCGCGTTTGGTATCGTGATGCGCACAGGAACCATTGATAACGGGATTCTCGCGCTTATCCGCCACACTCGAGGGAATGAAATTCTTTTCATTCCGGCACTGTTTATTCTCTTTTCACTCGGCGGTGCGGTATTTGGCATGGGGGAAGAGGCCGTCGCCTTTGCCATCATCATTGCCCCACTAATGGTACGCCTGGGTTACGACAGTATTACCACCGTCCTGGTAACCTACATCGCAACGCAAATCGGTTTTGCCAGCTCGTGGATGAACCCGTTCTGCGTGGTTGTCGCCCAGGGGATTGCTGGCGTTCCTGTCCTTTCCGGCTCCGGGTTGCGCATTGTGGTGTGGGTTATCGCCACTCTGATTGGCCTCATCTTTACCATGGTGTACGCCTCACGGGTGAAAAAGAATCCTTTGTTGTCACGCGTGCATGATTCCGATCGCTTCTTCCGCGAAAAACAAGCTGATGTTGAACAGCGGCCGTTCACTTTCGGTGACTGGCTGGTATTGATTGTCCTGACCGCCGTCATGATCTGGGTGATTTGGGGCGTGATCGTTAACGCCTGGTTTATTCCAGAGATTGCCAGCCAGTTCTTCACTATGGGTCTGGTGATTGGCATCATCGGCGTTGCCTTCCGCCTTAACGGTATGACCGTTAACACCATGGCCTCGTCATTTACCGAAGGGGCGAGAATGATGATTGCTCCTGCACTGCTGGTCGGTTTTGCCAAAGGGATTTTACTGCTGGTTGGCAATGGCGAAGCGGGTGATGCCAGCGTGCTGAATACTATTCTCAATAGCATTGCCAATGCCATTAGCGGCCTGGATAACGCGGTCGCGGCCTGGTTTATGCTGCTCTTCCAGGCGGTATTCAATTTCTTTGTGACATCCGGTTCTGGTCAGGCAGCGTTAACCATGCCTTTACTGGCACCGCTTGGCGATCTGGTTGGCGTTAACCGTCAGGTTACCGTGCTGGCGTTCCAGTTTGGCGATGGCTTCAGCCATATCATTTACCCGACCTCGGCTTCGTTAATGGCGACGCTCGGTGTTTGCCGGGTAGATTTCCGTAACTGGCTGAAAGTGGGTGCAACACTGCTTGGACTGCTGTTTATTATGTCCAGCGTCGTGGTGATAGGCGCTCAGTTAATGGGTTACCATTAAGTCAATAATCCCCTTGCCAGTCTCTGGCAAGGGGAACTGATTACAATAGCTCTCTGGCTGCCGCCACAATATCATGCGCGGTTAACCCGTACTCTCTCTGTAAAAAGTCCTGAGTTCCAACCTGACCATAACGCTCCTTCACGCCCACGCGACGCATTGGTATTGGGCAACTTTCGACTAATACCTCGGCAACGGCTGACCCTAGCCCATTGTGAATACTATGGTTTTCACAGGTCACAATACGCCCCGTTTTCTCGGCATAATTTTTAATCAACATTCGGTCAACAGGTTTAAGAGTAAACATATCAATTACTGCCGCACTTACACCGCTCTGTTCCAGTTGACGTGCGGCCTCCAGGGCTTCAGCCACCATAATGCCATTAGCAATCAGCGTGATGTCAGTACCTTCACGCAGTACATTGCCTTTACCAATAGAGAAGGTTGTCCCAGGAGAATAAATACTTGTCGCTTGCTTACGGATCGTACGAACCCAGTAAAACCCATCAAGCTCTACAAGCTGGCGTAAAATATCACTAAACATCACCGCATCGGTCATCTCCATCACCACCGAATGCGCCAGCCCACGCACAATTCCCATATCTTCAAATGACATATGTGTCCCGCCATTGTGGCAAGCGGTAACACCCGCATCAGAAGCAATCACTTTGACATTAGCACGCTGGTAATCAAGCGACATAAAGAGCTGATCAAAACAGCGACGACTGGCAAATGCGGTAAAGGTATGCACGAATGGCTTGCGCCCGGTTAAGGCCAGCCCTGCAGCAGTGCCGATAACATTAGCTTCCATAATGCCGCAATTAATGACGTACTGTGGATAATCCCGCGCCACGCTGTCCATTGCCATGGAACTCATTAAATCAGCCTCAAGGGCAATGACAGAATTACCGTTTTCAATCTGTTGCGCAATAAAGCCTGCATAAATTTTGCGCATCTCGATGCTGTCTTTTTGTCCTGCCGGTGCGAGCTTAATCATGCATGGCCTCCAGTTGGCGAATTGTTTCGTTTAGCATCTCCTTCATTTCTTCCGTGAGGCGTAAATGATGAGAATTACTGAGTTGCTCAAGACACGCTACCCCCTGCCCTTTGATACTATCGAGAATGACTACTCTCGGTCTGGCCTCGGCTGGTAGAACAGGTTTAACTACATTCAACAACCCCTCAATATCATCGCCCTTCACTGTCACGACATCAAAACCGAAAGCGCGAAATTTTCCTTCTAAATCAAATGGATTAATAATTTCATCCAGTTCGCCATCAAGCTGCTGTTTGTTCCAGTCCACAAACACAGTGAGATTATTCAAACGATGATGAGCAATAAACTGGAAGGCTTCCCAACATTGGCCTTCGTTAAGTTCACCATCGCCAACAATACAAAAAACCCGATTCTTGCGCCCCGCCAGTTTATGCGACAGCGCCATCCCTCCTGCAATGGATATCCCCTGCCCCAGCGATCCTGTAGTGGCATCAACACCACGCGTTTTTAGCCGATCCGGATGACTTGGTAAGCGTGTTCCGTTCTGATTTAAGGTGCTTAATTCTTCCAGTGGAAAATAACCTTTCAGCGCCAGAGTACTGTAGAGCGCAGGTCCGGCATGCCCTTTTGACAATACAAAATAGTCACGATCAGGCCAGTCGGGATCAGCAGGATCAATTTTCATCACCGCGCCATAAAGAACTGCCAGCGTTTCCACAACAGACATGCTGCCACCATAATGACCAAAGCCAAGATGAGTTAATGATTTAAGCGTCTGGATACGAATATCCCGTGCAAGTTGTGTCACTTCTTTAACATTCATGATTTGGCTCCGCTCTTCTCCTGCACTTTGGCAGCGAGTTTGTTATTGGCGAAAATGTTCCAGGCAACCAGCAGCACAAATAGCGCTACTACAAGTCCGGTTATGGCAAAAGGCGAGAGATAACGCGCCAGGTTCCCGAGAACGATGCCGACAGCACCAAAATCCGCATCGGAAAAGGTCGTATTTGCAAAGCCTATCGCCCCCAGAACTGGCAATAACAGCACTGGCAGGAAGGTAATCAATAAACCATTCGCAAAAGCACCAATCATCGCGCCGCGACGCCCACCCGTAGCATTACCAAATACACCCGCAGTTGCTCCGGTGAAGAAGTGAGGAACGACACCAGGAAGAATCAGCACCAGTTTCATCTGTCCCAACAAAAATAGCCCCACCAAACCACCAAGAAAGCTAAATAAGAAGCCAACTAACACTGCATTTGGCGCATACGGATACACAACCGGACAATCGAGGGCGGGACGCGCATTCGGCACCAGCTTTTCTGAAAATCCGGTAAATGCCGGAACAATTTCAGCAAGGATTAAACGCACACCTTGCAGAATGATAAATACGCCTGCGGCGAAGGTGATGGCCATAATAATGGCGTAGACAAGGTAGTTTTGACCGCCACTAAACTGGCTTTCAACGTACTCGCGCCCCGCACTGATCGCCATGATCAGATAAATCACCATCATCGTAAGGGAAATAGAGATGGAGCTATCGCGCAGGAAGCTCAGATTTTTGGGCAAATTCATCTCTTCGGTGGAACGCGAACCTTTACCGCACATGCTGCCAATCCAGCCAGAGAGTACATACCCCAAAGTACCAAAGTGACCAAAAGCGATTTCATCATTCCCGGTAATACGCCTCATGTAACGTTGTGCTAACGCAGGGAAAAACGCCATCACTAATCCCAGAATAAGAGAACCGGTAAATACCAGTGATATACCTTCAAAACCAGCCACTGTCAGAATCACACCAATCATGCAGGCCATATAAAATGTGTGGTGTCCGGTAAGAAAAATATATTTCAGGCGGGTAAAGCGGGCAACAATAATATTCGCTACCATACCAAATGCCATAATAAGCGCCGTCGACGCGCCATATTTTTCCAACGCAATAGAAACAATAGCCTCATTATTCGGAATGATACCCTGAATATTAAAGGCATGTTCAAACATACTACCCAGCGGATTTAAAGAACCAACCAGAACAGTGGCACCACCGCCCAGAACAATAAATCCGAGAATGGTTTTAATTGTGCCTTTAACAACATCTGAAAATGCTTTTTTCTGAGCAACCAGACCGATTAAGGCAATCAAGCCGACCAGTACCGAGGGTACTTTGAGTATATCAACAACAAAATTCAGCGTTTCAAGGATAAACATATCCACCTCGCTTCAATTAAGGTTATTGTTTTGCGAACCAGTTACGCAGTTGCGTTTCAAGTTCATTAATATCAATGATGTTGTTGATAACCACCAACTGACTTTCCGGTACGCTGGCACTGGCGGCAATATCTTTAGCCATCACAAATAAATCGGCAGCCCCTGGCGTTGCTGATGAGAGATCGGAATGTTCCACTTCCGCTTCTATCTCCATTTTTTTCAGAACTTTTTTAATATTCATTTCGACCATAAAACTACTACCAAGCCCTGAGCCACAAATAGCCATAATTTTCATTATATTCACCATGTTAAGTTGTAGAAGTTCTCATCACGCAACGGCGTAATGTTGTGACAAGACTGAATTTTGAATGTAATTAGAATCGTGAAATTATCGTTTTTATTTCCTCCAGGTTGCGAGCCTGATGCAATTCCTGTAAATCCTTCTCACTGGAGAATAACTCAGCCAGTGCAGATATCATTTCGATATGGCTGTGTTTATCTGGCGCGGCAAGTAAAATGATGACATCTACAGGATCAAATTCCTCTGCATTAAAACTGACACCTTCTTCGAGTTTTAATAATGATAACCCCAATCCTTTTGCACCTTCTTCTGGTCGGGCATGGGGCATTGCCAGCCCAGGCGCCAGGACATAATAAGGCCCCAGTTTTTCATGTTGTGTTTTTATCGCACTGAGATAATCCGTCGTAATTATCTCCGCCTCCAGTAACGGTCTGGCACAAATATCTAATGCTTGCTGCCAGGTTGTGACATTCTTTCGTAATGCGATTGTTGAATCAGAAAGCCAGGTATTAAGCACTTGTCCTCCTCATTTTCCGTGTCAATGAGCAGACTTTAAGCAAGCAACGGCGGCATATCTGAGATCAATCTCACAAAGATAGCGCTATCAGTATGTATCATTCATATTTGTGATAGCGCTATCAAAACGGATTTCACTGATGAAATCCAAACTTCTACCAGAAATTAAGGGGTATACTCTGCTACCAACAGGAAGCCGTTGGTGATAAGTAAAAAAAGATCTCCATATGTAGTCGCTGAGCAGGATTTTGTATGGCAATAACCCGAAAACGTCGTAGTACTGGTAAAGTCACTATCGCCGATGTCGCGCAACTCGCAGGAGTTGGCACAATGACTGTATCCAGAGCGTTACGCACTCCCGAACAAGTTTCCGATAAACTGCGGGAGAAGATTGAAGCCGCAGTTAATGAATTAGGGTACATGCCCAACCTCACTGCAAGCGCGCTGGCATCGGCATCTTCGCACACGATTGCAATGGTCGTACCAAACCTGGCTGAAGCAGGATGCACGGAAATGTTTGCCGGGCTGCAACATGTACTACAACCAGCGGGGTATCAGATAATCCTGGCTGAGTCACGCCATCGTCTGGAGCAAGAAGAAAAACTGCTGGAAACTCTGCTGGCTTCTAATATCGCCGCAGCGATTTTGCTCAGTGTTGAGCATAATAATACCGTGCGTAACTGGCTCAAAAATGCCTCGATTCCCGTTATGGAAATCGGTGCCATTCGTACCGATCCGATTGATATGAACATTGGCATTGATAATGTCGCAGCAATGTTCGAACTGACGGATATGCTGGTACAACGTGGTTATCAGAATATCGGTTTGCTATGCGCCAACCAGGAACAGTGGATCTTTCAGCAGCATTTACAGGGATGGTATAAAGCTATGTTACGCCATCATATGTCTCCCAACCGTGTTATTAACGCTGCTCTGCCACCGGTTTTTTCCACCGGAGCATCACAATTACCGGAATTTTTACTCGCATGGCCGGAACTGGATGCCTTGGTATGTGTGTCAGATGAGTTGGCCTGCGGTGTTCTGTATGAATGTCAACGAAGACGCATCAAAGTACCAGACGATCTCGCCGTAGTGGGATTTGGTGACAGTGACGTTAGTAAAGTTTGCCAACCACCATTAACAACAATGGCCGTTCCTCACAGGAAAATTGGTCTGGAGGCAGGAAAGGCTTTGCTGGAACGAATTAGAGAAGGTAACTGGAGCGATCAAGTACTCATCGCTCCCAGTTTGTGTTTACGTGAAAGCTGCTGAAACTTATTAAGCCTCTTCTGGATCTTCTTTCGTTTCTACTTCATTCCTGGCATTGCGCTTCATCCACAATGCCAGGGCTTTCAGCGAGTCTGGTGTGAACTCATCGCAACGTGCGGTAATTTCTTCCGGCGTCAGCCAGCAAACCTCACTGACTTCATCTTCCTGGAGAGCGAAAGGACCGTGGGAGACACAACTGAATAACGCGCCCCAGACACGGCAATTTTTATCTTCGAAATAGAACTGCCCGTGCTCGGCAAAGGGGACTCCGGCAATGCCCAACTCTTCTTCCGCCTCGCGACGTGCGGATTCCAGCAGTTGTTCATCGGCCTGGACCACGCCACCTGCGGTCGCATCTAACATGCCGGGTAAAAAGTCTTTTGTCTCGGTACGACGCTGCACAAGAATTTTGCCCATACCATCATGTACAACGATGTAAGTTGCACGATGGCGCAGACACTGTGCCCGCATTTGTTCCCGGCTGGCTTGTGCAATGACTTCGTTCTCTTCATTGACAATATCCACCCATTCAGTACTTGCCAAACGACGCTGTTCCATTATCAGGAAACCTTCTTTTTCTGGCGCTCTTACGGCGCATTTTGAGTTGTGGGGTAAATTACGGATTAATCGCGACCTGCGCAATGATACTTTGATCATTGAGTGCGATTACGCTTAGTACGTCATCATCCAGCGTGCCATAACTCGCCGGATAGCCGCCTTTCGGAATGCTTACCGAACCGGGGTTAAAGTGGAAAATATCCCCCCGCTTTTCCGCTACTGGTAGATGGGTATGACCATACACCAGCACGTCGTTCTGGTTTAAAGCAGGCAGATTATCCGGGCCAAACAGATGGCCATGCGTCAAAAACAGACGTTGTTTTTCCAGTAACACCTGTTGCCACGGCGCGGTTATCGGGAAATGCAGTAGCATTTGGTCCACTTCGCTGTCGCAGTTGCCGCGCACGGCGATAATGTTATGCGCCATCTCATTCAGCCGTTCGGCTACTTTGGCTGGCGCATACCCTTCAGGCAGGGCGTTTCGCGGACCATGATTCAGCACGTCTCCGAGAATCACCAACCACTGGGCACCGCTTTGGGCAAATAAATCCAGAACACGTTCCGTCGCCGGTAACGACCCATGAATGTCCGATGCAAACATCAGTTTCATCACTCACTCCTCGTCGAAAAAACGTAAGCTATGATACTGGATTCTGTCGTTGCTATCAGCCAGATTGCTTTGCTGAAAGTGCAATAAAACGCTGAACTGAAGCCCGCTGCCACTGGAATGCCGCATAATCCACCAGACGTTCCGACACCTCATCACCATGTAGTACCAGACGATTAATCATTAACGCTAAATCAGTATCCGCAATACACCATTCGCCAAACAGATTCGGCTGACCATGCGCCAGTAAATGTTCTGCCATCGCGAACAGTTTCTCCGCGCTGGCTTTTCCCATTGCCGATAGTGGCGCTTTCTTCGCACCGGCAAAAACGACATCCGTAGAACGTTCTTCGCGGATGGGCATCAGATCGCTGCGTAGCCAGGCCTGAATCTGCCGTGCCCGCGCCCGGTGTTGTAAATCAAGCGGATAAATACGCTCCCAGGTCGGCGGCGCAAAACAGTCCTCCAGATATTCTGCAATGGCAGAGGATTCACTCAACTCAAAATCATCAATTTGTAACAACGGCACGCGCCGTGTCTGCCCATAACCTTGCCACGTCGGCTGCAAATGTTCACCGCTGTCGAGGTCGATGGTCTTCATATGAAAAGGCAGACCTTTTTCCTGCAACGCCACCCAGGCGGATAACACATAAGGGGAGAAAAAATGGGCATCTGACCAAAGCGTGATAGCGGGTTTACTCATTATGTCCTCAGCGATAAATGGGCTTGCTATCAAACTATAGAGCCTTTTTGTCACCGTTACGTGATGAAAACTCACACAAGTCGCCACGGTTTCTATACTTGAGATGTTCAGATTATTAGATAACCGGAGCTGCGATGATCGATCTCTATTTCGCCCCCACACCGAATGGTCACAAAATCACGTTGTTTCTCGAAGAGGCAAGGCTGGATTATCGCTTAATCAAAGTTGACCTCGGTAAAGGCAGTCAGTTTCGCCCGGAGTTTTTGCGCATTTCACCGAACAATAAAATTCCGGCAATTGTCGATCACTCCCCAATTGACGGCGGCAAACCATTAAGCATGTTTGAGTCGGGGGCTATTTTGTTGTATCTGGCAGAGAAAACAGGACTCTTTTTGAGCCATGAACCGCGTGAACGCGCCGCCACATTACAGTGGTTATTCTGGCAGGTTGGCGGCCTGGGGCCGATGCTCGGGCAAAATCATCATTTTAACCACGCTGCACCACAAAGCATTCCTTACGCAATTGAACATTATCAGGTTGAAACCCAACGTCTCTATCACGTACTGAATAAGCGGTTGGAAAACTCCCCCTGGTTGGGCGGAGAAAACTACAGCATTGCAGATATTGCCTGCTGGCCGTGGGTCAATGCCTGGGCTCGCCAGCGCATTGACCTCGCGATGTATCCGGCAGTAAAAAACTGGTATGAGCGAATCCGTTCGCGTCCTGCTACCGGGCAGGCGCTGCTAAAAGCGCAAGTAAATGATGAGATTTCGAATAGTTAACAGAACCGGGTTCTCGTGTATTATTTAATCCTAAATAAAACAACGGAGAACCTGCAATGGCACAACCTGCCGCTATTATTCGTATAAAGAACCTTCGTTTACGTACGTTTATCGGAATTAAAGACGAAGAGATTAACAACCGTCAGGATATTGTTATCAACGTTACGATCCACTACCCCGCCGATAAAGCGCGCACCAGCGAAGATATTAACGACGCGCTGAATTATCGCACCATTACTAAAAACATCATTCAGCATGTAGAGAATAACCGTTTCTCTTTGCTGGAAAAATTAACTCAGGATGTGCTCGATATCGCACGTGAACATCACTGGGTGACGTATGCTGAAGTGGAGATCGATAAACTTCACGCGCTGCGCTACGCCGATTCGGTATCAATGACCTTGAGCTGGCAGCGTTAACCGCCATATCGGGAGGCTGCATGAATATAGTGATCACCGGAGGGACGGGATTAATTGGTCGTCATTTAATCCCTCGTTTGCTGGAGTTGGGGCATCAGGTCACGGTGGTGACGCGTACCCCGCAGAAAGCCAGCTCCGTCCTCGGCCCTCAGGTGACACTATGGCAAGGGCTTGCCGATCAACGCAATCTCAACGGCGTGGATGTGGTGGTCAACCTGGCTGGTGAACCCATTGCTGATAAACGCTGGACTCACGAGCAAAAAGATCTCCTCTGTCAAAGTCGCTGGAATATCACGCAAAAACTGGTGGATTTGATTAACGCCAGTGACTCGCCGCCGTCAGTGCTTATTTCAGGCTCGGCGGCGGGATATTATGGCGATTTAGGTGAAGTGGTGGTCACCGAAGAAGAACCGCCGCATAACGAATTTACCCATAAACTCTGTGCCCGCTGGGAAGAAATAGCTTGTCGGGCACAAAGTGACAAAACACGAGTATGCCTGCTACGAACCGGTGTGGTGCTGGCACCAGATGGCGGTATCCTCAGCAAAATGCTGCCACCGTTTCGCCTTGGTCTGGGAGGTCCGATTGGCTCTGGTCGGCAGTATCTGCCCTGGATTCATATTGATGATATGGTTAACGGTATTCTCTGGCTGCTGGATAACGATCTGCGGGGACCATTTAATATGGTTTCGCCATATCCGGTACACAATGAACAATTTGCCCACGCGCTAGGCCATGCACTGCATCGCCCGGCGATTATGCGCGTCCCTGCCGCAGCCATTCGCTTGCTGATGGGGGAATCATCGGTTCTGGTATTGGGCGGACAACGTGCGCTGCCAAAAAGGCTGGAAGAAGCGGTGTTCGCTTTTCGCTGGTACGATTTAGACGAAGCGCTGGCGGATGTTGTTCGCTGATACGCTTTGCCGCGAACATCCGCCAGGTAGCCTCGGGGTTTACTGGATCAGTGACTTTGCGCCAGAAGCTCATCTGGCGAAAGTCGGGTTACCATCAGAACTAACTCTCTGTCTAAACCTCTCTCCAGCATCTCCTGAGCAATACGCAGAGCTTCTTCATGTTTGCCCTGCATTGCGCCCTCTTCACGTAATCTGTCAGCAATAGTCATCAGTTTCTCCTTTTCTTGCGGTGCTCGTTCCGCTATCTCACCTATAAATGTACGGAACCGCTGGGCATCCCCCGTTTGTAAAACGTAATTAAACAGTGCTTGTAGCTGCCTGTCATTAGTGTTCCCTGTAACTAAAAGAGAAACAATTTGCTCCACTAAACCCAATAAGTCGCGCTGGCGAATATGTTTCTGAATTAACTCCAGCAATGCCATTTTACGGTGTTGCATAATCTCGTCATCCGGCACTACAGTAATATCTACCAACGGAAAAGCCGATGAGTAAATTTTGCGGGCAATCGCAGGTTCTGCAAATTCATCAAGCCAGCAGAGAGAATAAGGATAAGGACTTCTGCAACCATGATAAAACAGCATTGGGATCACCAAAGGAAGCTCTTTATAGCCCGCATCCAGATGGTTTTGCATCGCCGCGATGGAATAACGCATCATGCGAAAAGCCATTAATTCTTCCGCCTTACTTTGGTGTTCAATGACGACATAAATATACCCCATCCCCTCCTGTGTTTTCACTGACCACAAGACGTCGGAGTAATATTGTCGCAGGTTTTCATCAATAAAACTGTTTGGTTCCAGTTTTAACGTTGTTAAATCACACAGATTGCGCAGCGGTGCTGGAAGATGAATATCAATAAAATCTCGTGCTGTATCTGGATGGCGTAAAAAGGATTTAAATACCGCATCATGCGGCGTGGAAGTGGTCGATATTGTCATGGCGTTCCGTCACCCATCAAATTTAAGAGGACGAGACAATAACTACCCTTTATAACCAATGCAGTAGGCAGTTTTTATATTTGGACAACGAATTCAGAAGTATTTTAAGTGGACTGAAATATATACATTTCAATGGAAGCTAACTCGCAAATTAGCCTTGAAAATACTCCGGCAGCATTAGCCGCCGGAGAGGCAATTATTTCAGTGATCCTTTAAGGAACTGTTGCAGACGCGGGCTTTGCGGGTTGCCAAATAACTGTTCCGGCGTCCCCTCTTCTTCTATTTTCCCCTGATGGAGAAAAATGACGTGGGTAGAGACATGGCGAGCAAAGCCCATTTCATGAGTCACCACCACCATGGTTTTCCCCTCTTCCGCCAGTTGCTGCATAATGCGCAGAACTTCGCCTACCAGCTCTGGATCGAGCGCTGAGGTAGGTTCATCAAACAGCAAAACTTCCGGTTCCATTGCCAGCGCCCGTGCAATGGAAACACGCTGTTGCTGACCACCGGAAAGATGCACCGGGTATTTCCCCTGCGCACGTTCGTCTATGCCAACTTTCGCCAGATATTTCACCGCCCGCTCGCGTGCTTCCTGCTTGCTCAGCCCCAACACCTGAATCGGCGCTTCCATGACGTTTTCCAGCACCGTCATATGGCTCCAGAGATTGAAGTGCTGAAACACCATCGTCAGGCGCGTACGCAGTAAACGTAGCTGATTTTTATCGGCAACTTTGAGTTGGCCGTCTTTATCGCGCACCAGATTGATGTTCTGCCCGTTAACCACGATCGCGCCTTCGCTCGGTTTTTCGAGGAAGTTAATACAGCGCAGAAAGGTACTTTTCCCCGATCCCGACGATCCGATGATACTGATCACATCCCCGGCGTTCGCTTGCAGTGAAACGCCTTTCAGCACTTCGTGTTCGCCGTAGCGTTTGTGCAAATCGATAACGTTTAATTTATTCTCGGACATCGTATTCTCAGTGCGTTGAAGAAGGTTTCACATGCTGCAACCAGCGTTTTTCCGCTTTGCGAAAGAGGCTGATCAGGACATAAGAGATGATTAAATAGAGCACCGCGGCAATGCCAAAGGCAGTAAAAGGTTGATACGTGGCGGCGTTGATATCGCGGGCAATTTTCAGCAGATCCGGCACCGTGGCAGTAAACGCCAGCGCAGTAGAGTGCAGCATCAGAATCACTTCGTTGCTGTAGGCCGGTAATGCAATACGCAGTGCCGACGGCAAAATAATGCAGCGATACATTTTAAAGGTTGAGAAACCATAGGCTCTGGCAGCTTCAATTTCCCCATGCGGCACCGACCGGATCGCCCCGGCAAAAATCTCAGTGGTGTAAGCACAGGTGTTGAGCGTCAATGCCAGCACGGTACAGTTCAGGCCACTGCGGAAAAAGGCGTTAAGGAACTCGGTGCCTTTAACAATCTCCAGCGTGTACATGCCGGAATAGAACACCAGCAACTGAACATACAGCGGCGTACCGCGAAAAATATAAGTAAATAACCAGATGGGAAACTGAATGTATTTATTACTTGAGACGCGCCCAATCGCCAGAAACAGCGCCAGAATCCCACCAATCACCACCGACAGAATCAGCAACCAGAGAGTGATCGCCACACCGGTAAAGCGATAACCGTCAGTCCACAGCAGCGGTTTCCAGTATTCATGTAAGATTTCGATCACAGGTCAGCCCTCTTCACACCCACGGAGTAGCGGCGCTCAAGGAACAGCAGCACACCATTGGAAACGGTGGTAAAAACCAGATAAATCACGCCACAGACGATGGCGAAATAGAATGGTTCCCAGGTACTTTTGCCTGCCAGTTGAGTGGCTTTCACCACATCTTCCAGTCCGAGTAACGAAACGAGAGCCGTTGATTTAAGAATGACCTGCCAGTTGTTGCCAATCCCCGGTAGGGCGTAACGCATCATCGCCGGGAACATAATCCTCCGAAACACTTGCCCACGGGTAAAGCCGAATGCTGTTGCCGCCTCAATATGCCCTTTCGGCACCGCCATAAACGCGCCGCGGAACGTTTCGGTGAAGTAAGCGCCGTAGATAAACCCCAGGGTTATAATACCGGCGACCATCGGGTCGATATCAATCTGTCCGACGCCCATCGCCTCCGTCACCGTGTTTAGCGCGATCTGCAAACCGTAGAATATCAGCAGCATTAACACTAAATCCGGCACACCGCGTATCAGCGTGGTATAGCCTTCGAAAATCAGTCCCGATAACCGATTTTGCGAAAGCTTACCGCCAGCGCCAATAAGACCGATAATTACAGCGAGCACTACAGAGCTGATAGCCAGCTCCAGCGTGACGAGCGCCCCCTGTAAAATTACACCTGAAAACCCATACAACATGCTGCCTGTCCTGTTGTGTGTGGTGAATTTACCGCCTCTTATCTCCCTCCGGAGCCTCGAAGGGAGCGTGCTTTCTTTCACCGATGGCGATTAGCCACCATAAACATCAAAATCGAAGTACTTTTTCGCTAATTTCTCGTAAGTACCGTCAGCGCGCATTTCAGCAAAGGCTTTGTTCAGTGCCTCGCGCAGTTCGTTATCTTCTTTACGCAGCCCCATGCCGGTGCCTACGCCAAACAGTTTTTCATCTTTAACAGACGGACCACCGAATTTGTAATCTTTACCGACTGGCTGTTTGAGGAAACCTTCACTGGCGGCAACTTCATCCTGGAACGCGGCATCAATACGTCCGGCAGTCAGGTCTGAGTAAATATTGTCCTGCCCCTGATAAGAGACGATTTCAATGCCTTTGGGAGCCCAGTGTTCGTTACCAAATGTCTCCTGGGTGGTGCCCTGCAATACCCCTACCCGCTTGCCTTTCAGCGATTCTACTGTCGGCTGGATGTCAGAATTTTTCGCCACCACCAGACGAGAATCGGCAGCATACAGTTTGTCGGTGAAGGCAATTTCCTGCTGACGTTTTTCCGTGATGGAAAGTGATGACATGATGGCGTCAATCTTCTTCGCTTTTAATGACGGAATTAACGCATCCAGCGGATTCTCAACAAAGGTACATTGCGTATTGATGCGTTTGCACAACTCCTTCGCCAGATCAATATCAAAGCCAACCAGTTCGCCTTGTGAATTTTTTGATTCAAATGGTGCATAGGTTGGATCGGTGCCGATACGGATATTTTGCGGAATAGCAGCAAACGCAGCGGTTGCGCTGGAGAAGGCCAGAACCAGAGAGAGCGATAGCACCAGTTTTTTCATAATGTCCTCAACTGACAGTCTTTTTATAGGGAATATTTACAGGCTTGTTACAGTTATCGTGCCATAAAATTGACCAACAAGGCAAAATATCCAGGCCAGTTAGTCGTATTATTTTTCATTAAAATTGCTTAAGTATGCATTTTAATGCACCACGATAGTGCAACAAACCTGGAATGCACCATGATGATTCCCCATCAGGCGCTACTTCCCTGCGACGTATCAGCCACCATAGACATTAAAGTCGAAATACTTTTTTGCCATCTTGTCGTAAGTGCCATCCTGACGCAGTTCGCCAAGCGCCTTATCAAAGGCGGCTTTCAGTTCGGCATCATCTTTACGTAGCCCTACACCTGTACCATCACCGAAGTATTTTTTGTCTTTCACTGATGAACCAGCAAAGGCGAACTCTTTACCGGCGGGTTGCTTGAGGAAACCTTCGCTGGCAGCGACTTCATCCTGCAGAGCGGCATCCAGACGACCTGCATCCAGATCGGAATAGACCAAATCCTGGTTAGCATAGGCCACCACATCGACGCCTTTACTGCGCCAGTTGTCATTGGCGTACGCTTCCTGGGTGGAGCCTTGCAGCACACCAACATGTTTACCTTTCAGCGAATCCAGCGTTGGTTGGATCGGTGAACCTTTAGCTGCAATCAAACGAGAATCCGCGGCATACAGCTTGTCGGAGAAGGCAATCTCCTGCTGACGTTTATCAGTAATAGAGAGCGATGAAATAATGGCATCGATTTTTTTCGCTTTCAGTGACGGGATCAGCGCATCAAAGTCACTGGCAACCCAGGTACATTTAACCTGCATGCGTTTGCACATCTCGTTACCCAGATCGATATCAAAGCCAACAAAGTCACCTTTGGCATCTTTCGATGAGAACGGCGCATAGGTGGTATCCGTTCCGATACGTACCGTCTCCGGCAGTGCCGCAGAGCTGGAAGCTGCTGCGGACAGACCGACTAACAAAAACAGAGCAAGAATCGACTTCTTCATACATAACCCTCAAGTGAAATGGCTTTTTTATGTTGTGTATTGTGTTGTGTGTTTGCAGGCTCGTTCATGCAGGTCTTATGCCATCTTGACAACAGCTCAAACATATAACGTTAAATGTGTTAATAAGACGTTGCATTATTGTCCTAAAGTTGAAGATAGCAGGTATGCCGGTTGAATCGCAGCGTTTCGATTCAATGGCAGGAACAAAATGTCGAGGATTTGATCACGGTTGCAAAATTGCCCCGAAACAGGGCAACAGCAAAGTTATGCGCCCTGCCAGCGGGCAAAGAGATCTTCGGGAAGGGTTATCGTAAACTGATCAAGTACACGGTTAACCGTTTGATTTATCACATCATCAAGCGATTGCGGACGATGATAAAACGCCGGAACGGGAGGCATAATTACCGCACCAATTTCCGCAGCCTGAGTCATTAAACGCAAGTGTCCTAAGTGCAGCGGCGTTTCACGCACGCAGAGCACCAGTGGGCGACGCTCTTTCAGTACCACATCTGCTGCTCGGGTCAGTAAACCATCGGTATAGCTATGGACAATGCCGGAAAGGGTTTTGATTGAACAGGGTAAAATCACCATCCCCAACGTCTGGAAAGACCCGGAAGAGATGCTGGCGGCAATATCGCGCGCATCATGGGTGACATCGGCTAATGCCTGAACTTCGCGCAGGGAAAAATCCGTTTCGAGGGATAAAGTCTGGCGCGCAGCCTGGCTCATCACCAGATGCGTTTCAACATCTGCGACATCACGCAGAACCTGTAATAAACGTACGCCATAAATCGCGCCGCTGGCACCGCTGATGCCTACAATGAGTCGTTTCATAGATAATTGCCCTGTCAGACTTGCAGGCAGACTTTGCAGGATTTCGGCGGGAGTTGCAAGTCAGGGTGCCAGACCGGCACCCTGAACGAAGGTATTATCCTTCGTTATGCATTTCCAGGTTTTCAACTTCGTTCTGACGTTGCACTGCTTTAGCGTCGTCATTACGTAAAGTATCGAGGAAATCGAGGTAGCCTTGATCAACGTCTTTGGTGACATAGACGCCATTAAACACCGAGCATTCGAACTGCTGAATATCCGGATTTTCAGCGCGAACGGCTTCGATCAGATCGTTTAGATCCTGGAAGATAAGCCCATCAGCACCGATGATCTGGCGGATTTCATCCACTTCACGACCGTGTGCGATCAGTTCCGTGGCGCTCGGCATATCAATACCATAAACGTTCGGGAAACGAATTTCCGGCGCGGCAGAGGCGAGATACACTTTCTTCGCTCCGGCTTCACGCGCCATCTCGATAATCTGCTCAGAGGTGGTGCCGCGGACAATGGAGTCATCGACCAGCAGAACGTTTTTATCGCGGAACTCAGCGCGGTTGGCGTTCAGTTTACGACGAACAGACTTACGGCGCAGTTGCTGGCCCGGCATGATAAAGGTACGGCCAACGTAGCGGTTTTTCACGAAGCCCTGGCGGTACGGTTTACCCAGAATGCGAGCGATTTCCAGTGCGATATCGCAGGAGGTTTCCGGAATCGGGATCACCACGTCAATATCCAGATCTTCCCATTCACGGGCAATTTTTTCGCCAAGCTTGGTGCCCATATTAACGCGGGCGCTATAAACGGAAATTTTGTCGATGAACGAATCCGGGCGGGCAAAGTAAACATACTCGAACAGGCACGGATTGCTGACCGGATTGTCGGCACACTGACGGGTAAACAACTGCCCTTCTTCAGTGATGTAAATCGCTTCGCCCGGTGCGACGTCACGCAGGAACTCAAAGCCCAGGGTATCGAGCGCAACGCTTTCAGAGGCAACCATATATTCTGTGCGATTGTCATCAACATCGCGTTTTCCCAACACCAGCGGACGAATGCCGTTAGGATCGCGGAAAGCAACCATACCGTGGCCGATAATCATCGCCACACAGGCATATGCGCCACGGATCAGACGGTTAGTGGCGGCAATGGCGGCGAAAATGTTATCGGCTTCCAGCGGATAGTGGCGGAAGTTATCCAGTTCGCTGGCGAAGATATTAAGCAAAATTTCCGAGTCAGAAGTGGTGTTGATGTGGCGGCGTTTTTCTTCAAACAACTTTTTACGCAACTCGTGAGCGTTAGTCAGATTGCCATTATGGGCAAGCGTGATGCCATATGGAGAGTTAACGTAAAATGGCTGCGCTTCAGAAGCGCTGGAGCTGCCAGCCGTAGGGTAACGCACATGACCAATGCCCATATTGCCCTGCAAACGCTGCATGTGGCGAGCTTCAAATATATCGCTCACCAGACCGTTCGCTTTACGCAAACGAAAGCAGTTATTGGCATCAATGGTGATGATGCCTGCGGCATCCTGACCGCGATGCTGAAGCACCGTTAAGGCATCATAAATCGACTGGTTAACCGGCATAACACCGGCGATACCGACAATACCGCACATACGTCTTTTTCCTCGTTAAGCCACATCTCAGAGCACTTACGCTCTGGGCAAGAAACTTGACGAGCTTTGCAGATAATCAAAAAACCATCTGATGATAAAACTGAACTGTGGGATCAGCTGTGATTTGCTCCAGTCTTCGCTTTTCGACACTCCGGTAAAGGAGTCGAGAAAGAAAAGAATAGCGGCAACAATCAATACGCCGCGCAACGCACCGAAACAGACGCCCAGCACCCGATCGGTGCCTGACAACCCCGTTTTCTCCACCAACTGACCTATCACGAAGTTCACGATAGCGCCAACGATAAGCGTAGCGATAAACAGTACCGCGATGGCAATCCCATTTCGAACCAGTTCGTCTTCAAAGCCCGTAAACCAGGCTGACAGGTAAGTGTAGTAATGACTGGCGACAAAGAACGCACAACCCCATGTCACCAGCGATAATGCTTCACGAACAAAGCCGCGGATCAGGCTAACCAGAGAAGAAAAAGCAATCACCGCGATTATGGCGTAATCAATCCAGACCATATGTGTCCCACGATTTTACGCCCTGTCATCCTGTTCGGGGCGCATTCTAACAGAAAAAGAAAACGTTTGCGTAGGGATTTCCTTCCCGCGCATCAATAAAAATGGCGCTGAAAAAATATTCAACGCCATCGACTTTTTGTGCCTTTGCGGCACCGGCTATACGTGTCGGATGCGGCGTGAACGCCTTATCCGACCTGGGGTTATGCTCCCGCGTAGACCTGATAAGACGCGTTAGCGTCGCATCAGGCAAACCGTATTAATTCGGCGTATAGCCCATCACCACGCCGCTCAAGCCAGAAAGCTGCCTCAACTCACCCAGCGAACCTTTCAGCTTCTCTTTAGAAGCATCCGGCCCAACCAGAATGCGGGTGATTTTACCCTGCACTGGCGTCGACGGCGACGTATAAACGCGATATCCCGCGCCACGCAGCTTAGCAACAATCTCATTCACTTTATCGGCATTTTTCAGCGCGCCCAGTTGCACTACATACGCTTTACCCGTCGGTACCGCTTTTTCTTCGACGGCAGGTTTTGGTTCTGGCTTCGGCGCTGGTGGCATTTCCACCTTCGGCTTCGGCGGTTCCACAGGTTTCGGCTTCGGTGGAGCAACCGGTGCAGGTTCCGGTTCAAACTCAGTATTATTGGCTGCAATGATTGCCGGATCGAGCGAAGGCGCTGCGGCATCGCCTGCCCGCACCTCTTCTGCCGCGCCTTCTGGCGGCTGTGTCGGCAACGCCTGAGTGGCGGCTGGCATCATATCAGGCTCGTCACGATCGCCAGCTTTCGGCACCAGCGGGATCGCTGCGAACTCATCCTGATAATGTTTTTTCTGCCCATCGAGCAGCCCTGGAAGCACAATCACCCCCAGCGCCACCAGCACTATTGTGCCAACTAACCGATTCTGAAACTTACTCGCCACCGCTTCTCCTCGCGTCAATCACTTCCATGACATGTGCGACCGTATGGAATGAACCACACACCAGCACGGTATCTTCCGGTTTAGCGTCCGCCATCGCGGCATCCCATGCCTGCGCAACGCTGTCAAATGGTTTGCCATTACCCAGATGTTCCAGCAGTTGCTCTGCTGTAGCACCGCGTGGCCCTTCCAGTGGCGCACAATACCAGTCATCAACTACGCTTTTCAACCAGGCCAGAGTTCCGGCAATATCTTTATCATGTAGCATACCGATAACCGCCAGCACGCGCCCGCTTTTCGGTAACGCTTGCATACGTCCGGTGAGATATTCTGCCGCATGTGGATTATGGGCGACATCAAAAATGACGCGTGGCAACTCACTCACAATCTGGAAACGTCCCGGTAAAATTGCACTGGCAATGCCCTCGCGAATTGCCTGTTCACTGACCTCCAGGCCGCTGGCGCGAAGTGCTGCCAGCGCCGTTGCGGCATTTGGTTGTGGGACAAGCGGCAACGGCAGGTTTTCTAGCGTACCGTGAGCATCGGTAAACGACCAGTCATGGTCTGTGACAGAATAATTCCACTCAACACCGCGACGTTGCAGCAATGCACCTTTTTCCTGCGCCACATCGGCAATGGTGTACGGCATTTCCGGTTCACCGACAATCGCCGGTTTTTCACTGCGGAAGATCCCCGCTTTCTCGCGACCAATGCTTTCGCGATCTGGCCCCAGCCAGTCGGTATGATCAAGCGCAATGCTGGTCACTACCGCGACATCAGCATCAACAATATTGGTGGCATCCAGACGACCGCCCAGCCCGACTTCCAGAATCACCACGTCAAGTTGTGCCTGTTTGAACAGCCACAACGCCGACAGCGTACCGTATTCGAAATAGGTCAGAGAAATATCACCGCGTACCGATTCAATCTCAGCAAAAGAGGCTGTATGAGCCGATTCCGGTAATTCCTGACCCTGCACACGAACGCGCTCGGTATAACGTACCAGATGCGGCGAACTGTAGACCCCCACTTTGTACCCTGCCGCCATCAGAATCGACTCCAGCGTGCGACAGGTTGTGCCTTTGCCATTAGTACCCGCGACAGTAAACACAAACGGTGCTGGTTTCAGAACGCCGAGACGCGCTGCCACCTGGCTTACGCGCTCAAGGCCGAGATCGATAGTCTTACTGTGCAGGTTTTCCAGATAAGAAAGCCACGAAGCCAAAGGCGACGCGGCTTGAGGTGTGCGTTTGATAATCATGGTATCCGCTGATTCATTACGGGGATAATAGCAAAAGGGCAGAGCCAGCGGCCCTGCCCTTATCAGTTATCAGGCCTCTGGTTCCTGATCCGGTGCTGGTGGCACCACTTCGCCTTCGCGTGGCGCTTCAGGATTCGGCGCTGGCAGATTCATCAGCTTCGCCAGGATGCTCGCCAGTTTCAGGCGCATTTCCGGGCGGCGGACAATCATGTCGATCGCGCCTTTCTCGATCAGGAACTCACTGCGCTGGAATCCCGGCGGCAGTTTTTCGCGAACGGTCTGTTCAATAACACGCGGACCGGCAAAACCGATTAACGCTTTCGGTTCAGCAATGTTGAGATCGCCCAGCATCGCGAAACTCGCAGAAACACCGCCCATGGTTGGGTCAGTCAGCACGGAGATGTACGGCAGACCGCGCTCCTGCATTTTCGCCAGCGCCGCAGAGGTTTTCGCCATCTGCATCAGCGACATTAGCGCTTCCTGCATACGTGCGCCACCGGAAGCGGAGAAGCAGATCAGCGGGCAGTTGTCTTCCAGCGCCTGCTCAACGGCACGCACGAAACGCGCACCCACCACGGATCCCATTGAACCGCCCATAAAGGCAAATTCGAATGCCGCAGCAACGACCGGCATTCCATACAAGGTGCCTTTCATTACTACCAGCGCGTCTTTTTCGCCGGTTTCTTTCTGTGCAGATGCCAGACGGTCTTTATACTTTTTGGAGTCACGGAACTTCAGCACATCTTTCGGCTCAAGCTCGCTACCCAGCTCCACAAGGCTTCCTTCATCCAACAGGCTATGCAGGCGATTACGCGCCGTCATACGCATGTGATGGTCACACTTCGGACAGACCTCAAGATTACGTTCCAGCTCAGCACGGTATAAAACCTGACCGCAGCTATCACACTTAGTCCACACGCCTTCAGGAATGCTCGCCTTGCGGGTGGGAGTAATGTTGCTTTTAATTCGTTCAATCCAGCTCATTAGGGACCTTTCTGTCTGAACCTGGTTCGATGCCAGCTTTATCTTTGGGGACGCATAATGCCATTTTTGCCCCCAACAGACCATGAATGTTGCACATTAAAACATAACAGCCCGAAACTTTGGATAAAAAAGTGGTCGAACCGCGGAGTTACTTTTTATTTTGCGGCGCGTGCCGCAGCGCGTTTGTGACGGATAATTTCGATGACGCCCGGCAGAATGGAAACCACAATAATCCCGACGATCAGCAGCTTAAGGTTATCCTGAACCATTGGGATTGTACCGAAGAAATAGCCTGCGTAGGTAAAAAGTAGAACCCACAACAGCGCGCCGATCACGTTATAAACGGCGAAATGACGGTATGACATGTGGCCCATCCCCGCAACGAACGGGGCGAACGTTCTGACGATTGGCACAAAACGGGCGAGAATAATGGTTTTGCCGCCATGTTTCTCATAAAACTGATGGGTTTTGTCGAGATAACTGCGACGGAAAATTTTCGAGTTCGGATTGCTGAATAATTTCTCACCGAACAACCGCCCAATAGTGTAGTTAACGGCATCGCCAACAATCGCGGCAACCAGCATCAGTACTACCATCATATGGACATTGAGATCGTTAGTTCCCAGCGAGGCCAGCGCCCCGGCAACAAACAGCAGCGAATCTCCCGGCAGAAACGGTGTCACTACCAAACCAGTTTCACAGAACAAAATCACAAACAAAATGGCATAAACCCAGACGCCATACTGCGCGACCAGTTCCGCCAAATGCACGTCAATGTGCAGGATAAAATCGATGAGGAAATAAATCAGGTCCATATTTGCCTATGCCTTGTACGACTAAAATTAGTCCGCCAGAAAGAGCGGGCCCATTGGCGGCTTTGGAAGATCGAATCTGTCCGGGTAATCCACCGCGACCAGATACAACCCTTCCGCTTTCGCCGTTGCTGCCGCCAGCGTCCTGTCCTTAGCCGCCAACAGCTCTGCTATCCAGCTCTCCGGCTGGTTGTGGGCACCCACTTCCATCAGGCTGCCGACAATATTCCTCACCATATGATGTACAAAGGCATTCGCTTTGATATCTACCACCACATAGGGACCGTGACGCGTGACGTTGATATGCATAACGTTACGCCACGGCGTTCGGGACTGACACTGCACCGCGCGGAACGAGGTGAAATCATTCTCGCCCAACAGGTATTGTGCCGCCCGATGCATCCGTTCGGCATCCAGCGGTTCGTAAAAGTGGGTAACACCTTTACTCAGTACCGCCGGACGCAGTCGATGATTGTAGATGATGTAGCGATAACGGCGAGCCGTAGCGCTAAATCGGGCGTGAAAATCATCGGGTACAGCTTTAACCCAACGCACGGCGATGTCACCAGGTAAATTCGCATTTACGCCTAACGTCCACGCAGCGTCTTTGCGTAACGCGGTGGTTTCAAAATGCACTACCTGCCCGGTGCCGTGTACCCCTGCGTCGGTTCGCCCGGCACAGAACACGGTGATGGGTTCGTTCGCTACCTGCGAGAGCGCCTTTTCCAGCTTTTCCTGCACACTGCGGACTTCATTCTGCCGTTGCCAGCCGTAATATCTGCTGCCGTCGTACTCAATACCCAGCGCAATTTTATAAACTGGCGGTTGTTGCTGGTCGGACATTAGTACAGGTACTCCTGCACCAGTTTTTCAGCGATCTTCACCGCCATCAGTGCCCCCCCAAAACGGACGTTGTCGGCCACCGACCAGAACTGGATTTGCTCTGGCATACCATAGTCATTACGAACACAGCCGACAGAAAGATGCGGAGAACCAGACGCATCGCCCACCTGCGTTGGGAATTCATTCTCTTCAGAAAGCACAATATCTTCGCTTTGGGAAAACGCATCACGCGCTTCTTCTGCCGCCAGCGGACGTAATGCTTCGAAGTTGACCATCTGAGCATGACCGTAAAATACCGGTGCCTGAACGACACTAGCCGAAATCATCAGCCCTTCGTCCTGCATAATTTTGCGCACTTCATCGACAATACGGCGCTCTTCGCGTACGTTACCTTCGCGATCCGGTAGCAAGGGCAGCATATTAAACGCCAACTGACGACCAAAGAAATCATCTTCATCAATCGGAATACCGTTGAGCAATTTCGCGCTCTGCCCGGCTAATGCATCCACCGCTTTTTTGCCCTGAGCGGAGGCAGAAATCAGGCTGGTAACGCTGATGCGCGACAAACCGCCCTGATCGATTAACGGTTTCAGTGCAGCCAGTAACTGGCTGGTCAGGCTATCAGGAACAGCAATAACGTTACGGTTACGGTAGTCCGCCAGTACAAACGGATTCACGTCCGGCACCACCAGCGGAACATCAGGTTCGAGAGCAAACAGGCCGCTGCTATCAATGACCAGACATCCCGCGTTAGTGGCTTCTTCAACCCAGGCGGCGGTAGCTTCTTTACCTGCAACAAAAAACGCCAGTTGCGCCTGCGTCCAGTCAAAATCGGCAGCATCCTGCACGGTGATTGTCTTACCACCAAAACGCAGATGTTCACCTGCGCTTTCGTTACGTGCCAGTGCATAAATTTCCCCAACCGGGAACTGACGTTCAGCCAGCGTTTCAATCAGGGCTTCGCCCACAGCGCCAGTTGCGCCCAGGACAGCAATGTTCCAGCCTTCAGACATGGTGGTTTACTCCAGAAATAGCAAAACTCCCTGCCGATATTACAGCAGAGAGCATGAAGAAGAGATTAACGTGCCGGATGATGAACGGCGTTAAAACCCAATTTACACAGTAATGCCGCCGCGTTGGCGTCATCGCAAATCACATACAGAGACGACCATTCACGGCGTTCAAGGTAATTTTTGCGCAGTTTATCGAACTCACCCGGTATCCCGGCGACTTTACGCAGCGGTGCGTCATCGCGGCGCACATCATACACCAAATGCACCAGCCTTTTTAGCGTTGGCTGATCGAGCGAGCCATGCAGCGTAATACGGCCAAATTCTGGTGTTGGCAATAAGGTATCCAGCGCGATGTGCTGTTCATGACCAATAAACTTGCTATAAGCCTCAAACACTTGCGTGGTGCCACGCGCTTTACCTTCGAGGGTATAGCCCGCGATATGCGGCGTGCCGATATCCACTTTTTGCAGCAGCTCGACGTTGAGTTCTGGCTCGCCCTCCCAGACGTCCAGCACCACGCTTAACTTCTGGCCTTCATTCAGACAGGTCAGCAGTGCGGTATTATCGACGACTGCGCCACGGCAAGCGTTAATCAGAATCGTCCCCGGCTTCAGGCTGCGGATCAGTTTTTCATCCGCCAGATGCCGCGTTTTGTACGGACCATCTTTAAAGAGTGGCGTATGGAACGTCAGAATATCCGCGTGCTGAACCAGCTCATCAAGAGAACGGAAATCTCCCTCATCCCCACGATCGGCGCGTGGCGGATCGCAAAGCAAGGTTTTAATTCCCAACGCCTCCAGCCGCGCCTGTAATCGACGACCAACGTTACCAACTCCCACGATCCCCACGGTACGGTCATGCAGTGAAAATCCATCGCGTTCGGCAAGCATTAGCAACGACGAGAAAACATATTCCACTACCGCAATCGCATTGCAGCCAGGTGCGGCAGAAAAACCGATCCCTGCCTGCTGCAACCATGCCTCATCAACATGGTCGGTCCCCGCAGTGGCGGTGCCAACAAATTTTACTGATTTCCCCGTCAGCAGCGACGCGTTCACTTTCGTGACCGAACGCACCATCAACGCATCCGCGCCATCCAGTTCTGCGACTGGAATTGGACGCCCCGGAACCGCTTTCACCTCACCCAAACGGCTAAATAATTCGCGGGCATAAGGCATATTTTCATCAACAAGGATTTTCACGTTTGTGCTACCTGTATGAGAACGAGAGTTAACCGGACAAGTGTGCCATAATCTCGCGGCCAGGCATACTTGCGATGATTTCAGGTATAAGGATACGTAATGATACAACCTCTTTCAGGCCCTCCTCCTGCGCAACCACCAGGTCAGGGGGATAACCTGTCGTCTGGCGCAGGCAATCAGCCTTTATCCAGCTTGCAACGTACCGCGTTGGAAAGTTTGATGATCAAAGTGACTTCGCTGACGCAACAGCAGAGCGCAGAGTTGTGGGCCAATATAAAGCACGACATCGGTCTGCCGGGTGATTCACCTTTGCTTTCACGCCATTTCCCGGCAGCAGAACAAAACCTTGCGCAACGTTTGCTGTCTGCGCAAAAAAGTTATTCTGTCCGCCAACTTTTGGCCCAATTGGGGGAGTATTTACGTCTGGGGAATAATCGTCAGGCCGTCACGGATTATATCCGGCATAACTTTGGTCAGACGCCGCTAAATCAACTCTCACCAGAGCAATTAAAAACCGTCCTGACGCTACTACAGGAAGGGAAGATGGTTATCCCGCAGCCGCAACAGCGCCAGGCGACCGACCGACCTTTATTACCAGCGGAACACAATACGCTCAAGCAACTGGTCACCAAACTCGCGGCGGCAACAGGGGAACCCAGCAAACAGATTTGGCAATCGATGCTGGAACTTTCAGGGGTGAAAGATGGCGAGTTGATTCCGGCGAAACTGTTTAACCATCTGGTCACCTGGTTACAGGCTCGTCAGGCGTTAAGTCAGCAACACACTCCGACGCTGGAGTCACTCCAGATGGCGCTAAAGCAGCCACTGGATGCAAGCGAGTTGACGGTATTATCGACGTATGTTGAGCAAAAGTATGGGCTTTCAACACAATCAGCCCTGACGTCTGCACAGGCCGAAGATATCCTTAACCAGCTCTATCAACGGCGGGTGAAAGGCATTGAACCGCGTGATATTCAACCGCTGCTCAATCCCTTTACCCCATTAATTGACACGATGAAAGAAATGTCAATGCGCCCCAGCCTGTGGATATTATTCGTCATCATCATTGTGATGTTGATCTGGCTAGTGGGTTAACCCCGGCGAAACGACAGTATCGTCACAATAATCCCCAGCACCGCCGATATCGCCCCGGCAAGAAATACCGAAGAGTAGCCAAACGAGGTCGCCAGAACACCCGCCAGCGGCCCGGAAACACCGAGGGCGATATCCTGAAACGCGGCATAGCCACCGAGCGCTGTGCCGCGCACCTGGGAAGGAACGCGTTTAACCACTTCCACACCCAGGGCCGGGAATATAAGCGAACACCCAGCCCCGGTTAACGCCGCGCCCGCTAATGCGACCCACGCTCCCGGTGCCTGCCAGAGCATCAACAAGCCGGCCGTTTCTACCAGCAGAGAGACTATCGCCACTTTTACGCCACCAAAACGGTCTGGCATCCAGCCAAACATTACGCGCATTACGACAAATGCGCCGCCAAAGGCGGTGAGCGTAAAGCCCGCCATCGCCCATCCTTTGCTGGCAAAGTAAAGCGAAACGAAGGTCCCGATAACCGCAAAGCCCACGCCCTGAAGCGCCAGGCCCAGCCCAGGCTTCCAGACAAGACCGACGACACTCCACAGCGAGGGGCGTTCTCCCGCCAGAGCTGGTACTTTGCGCACCGTGCCATTGCAGGCCCACGCCAGCAACGGCAGTATCATTGTCGTAAGTGCCAGGACGGCAAAACCGTAATGACTATGGATCAGTAAGCCAAGCGGTGCGCCGACAGCCAGTGCGCCGTAAATCGCCATCCCATTCCACGACATCACTTTTCCGGAGTGTTTTGGCCCGACGATGCCTAATCCCCAGGTCAGAGCACCAGTCAGCAACTGACTTTCACCAAAGCCAAGGATCAAACGCCCGACGACCAGCAGGGCAAATTTAATCGGCGCAGAAACGGGTAAAAGCGCAGCCAGCAATAAAGCACCACCGGCCAGGCCACAGGATAACATGCCCTGAAGTGCTGAACGTTTTGCCCCATATTGATCGGCCAGCCGTCCGGCATAACCTCGTGTTAATACCGTGGCCAGAAACTGAATGCCAACGGCAATTCCGACCATGGTGTTGCCATAGCCTAGCTCATGATGGACAAAAAGTGGGATCACCGGCAAAGGTAACCCTACGGTCATGTAGGTCAAAAAAACCGCAAAGGCGATGCGAAAAAGCGAAAAATTGGCAGAAGATCGTGTTTCTGTTTGGCTTACAGCAGTCATGCATTACTCCAGAATGCAGCGCAAGGCGAAGAATTTCCCCGTCTTATCTCTCTGGTTTTCAGGGTTACAGTGCGTTGGAAGGGTTTAACGCGTACGTATTTTCAGCAGGAAATCGACAAAGCAAGAAGTTTGCCTGGAACAAACAGCGATTGTCAATGATGTGAAAAAGGGAACCATAGGCTCCCTTTTGCGTTACTGCCGAATGCGGAGCTGGCGCGTAATGTCGGATGCGACGCTTACGCGTCTTATCCGAGCTGCTCCAACCGACTCCGACATGTCGCAGAATTAATCTTTCAGCTTACGCATTACCAGCGTGGCGTTGGTGCCGCCGAAGCCGAAGCTGTTAGACATAACGGTGGTCAGCTCGCGATCGGTCGTTTCGGTTACGATGTTCAGTCCCGCAGCCTGCTCGTCCAGCTCTTCAATGTTAATGCTTGGGGCGATAAAGCCGTGTTCCAGCATCAGCAGAGAGTAGATTGCTTCCTGCACACCCGCAGCGCCCAGTGAGTGACCGGTCATCGCTTTAGTTGCAGAAATCGCCGGGCTATTATCACCGAACACTTCCCGGATAGCTGCCAACTCTTTCACATCGCCAACCGGAGTCGAAGTACCGTGAGAGTTCAGGTAGTCGATTGGGGTATCAACGCCGTGCATCGCCATCTTCATGCAGCGAACCGCGCCCTCGCCAGACGGAGCAACCATGTCTGCGCCATCAGACGTTGCGCCGTAGCCAACGATTTCAGCGTAGATGTGAGCACCACGAGCCAGCGCGTGTTCCAGCTCTTCAACCACCACCATACCGCCGCCGCCAGCGATAACGAAACCATCGCGGTGAGCGTCATAAGTACGGGAGGCTTTTTCCGGGGTGTCATTGTATTTGGTAGACAGCGCGCCCATCGCGTCAAATTCGCACGCCATTTCCCAGCACAACTCTTCGCCACCACCAGCAAACACGATGTCTTGTTTGCCCAGTTGGATCTGCTCGACTGCGTTACCGATACAGTGTGCGGAAGTCGCACAAGCGGAGCTGATGGAGTAGTTAACACCGTGGATTTTAAACGGTGTGGCGAGGCAGGCAGAAACGCCAGATGCCATCGCTTTGGTGACCACATACGGGCCAACCGCTTTCAGGCCACGCGGGCCGCGCATTGCGTCAGCACCGAACACCTGGAAACGCGGGGAACCGCCGCCAGAACCTGCAATCAGGCCAACGCGCGGGTTATTCTGGTAAGCTTCCGGGGAGAGGCCAGCATCTGCGATTGCCTGCTCCATAGAAAGGAATGCATAGATGGATGCGTCGCTCATAAAGCGCACAACTTTGCGGTCAATGAGGCCAGTGGTATCCAGTTTTACGTTGCCCCAGACGTGGCTACGCATGCCGGAATCCTTCAGCTCCTGAGAGAAAGTGATCCCTGAACGTCCTTCACGCAGAGATGCCAGGACTTCCTGCTGGTTATTACCGATGCTGGAAACAATGCCCAGGCCAGTAATCACTGCACGTTTCATTCAATACCTCTGTAAGTCGCACATAGAGTAAGTTTCGAATGCACAATAGCGTACACTTGTACGCCGAACAAGTCCGATCAGACAATTTATAGAGAAATTTGCGCAGCCTGACACACATCGCTAAGATCGAGCCACCGCCTGTAAGACGAGTAACTTACGTGAAACACTACGCTATACAACCTGCCAACCTCGAATTTAATGCTGAGGGTACACCTGTTTCCCGAGATTTTGACGATGTCTATTTTTCCAACGATAACGGACTGGAAGAGACGCGTTATGTTTTTCTGGGGGGTAACCAATTAGAGGCACGTTTTCCCACACATCCACATCCTCTGTTTGTGGTAGCAGAGAGCGGCTTCGGCACCGGATTAAACTTCCTGACGCTATGGCAGGCATTTGATCAGTTTCGCGAAGCGCATCCACAGGCACAATTGCAGCGATTGCACTTCATTAGTTTTGAGAAATTTCCCCTCACCCAGGCTGATTTATCGTTAGCACATCAACACTGGCCAGAACTGGCACCGTGGGCGAAACAGCTTCAGGCGCAGTGGCCTTTACCCTTGTCCGGTTGTCATCGTTTATTGCTCGATGAAGGCCGCGTAACGCTGGATTTATGGTTTGGCGATATTAACGAACTCACCAGCCAACTGGACAATTCACTAAATCAAAAAGTGGATGCCTGGTTTCTGGACGGCTTTGCGCCAGCGAAAAACCCGGATATGTGGACGCAAAATCTGTTTAACGCCATGGCGCGTCTGGCACGTCCTGGCTGCACGCTGGCAACCTTCACGTCTGCCGGTTTTGTCCGCCGGGGCTTGCAGGAAGCTGGATTCACGATGCAAAAGCGTAAGGGTTTTGGGCGGAAACGGGAGATGCTTTGCGGCGTGATGGAACAGACATTATCACTGCCCTCTTCCGCACCGTGGTTTAATCGCACAGGTAGCAACAAACGGGAAGTGGCGATTATTGGCGGCGGTATCGCCAGCGCGTTGTTGTCACTGGCGCTGTTGCGGCGCGGCTGGCAGGTAACGCTTTACTGCGCGGATAACGCTCCCGCGCTTGGTGCTTCTGGTAATCGTCAGGGAGCGCTGTATCCGTTATTAAGCAAACACGATGAGGCGCTGAACCGCTTTTTCTCTAATGCATTTACTTTTGCCCGTCGGCTTTACGGTCAATTACCCGTTAAATTTAATCATGACTGGTGCGGCGTAACGCAGCTAGCCTGGGATGAGAAAAGCCAGCACAAAATCGCGCAGATGTTATCGATGGATTTACCCGCAGATCTGGCGATGGCGGTCAACGCAAATGAGGTTGAAAACATTACAGGTGTTGCGACAAATTGTGGCGGTATTACTTATCCGCAAGGCGGCTGGCTATGTCCGGCAGAACTTACCCGTAATGTACTGGAACAGGCGGAACAGCAAGGTTTGCAGATTCGTTATCAACATCAGTTGCAGGATTTATTGCGTAAGGATGACGGGTGGCAACTGACATTTGCAGATCATCAGCAGGTGATGCATAGCGTGGTGGTACTGGCGAACGGGCATCAAATCAGCCGATTCAGCCAGACGTCACCTCTACCGGTGTATTCGGTTGCCGGACAGGTCAGTCATATTCCGACAACGCCGGAACTGGCGAAACTGAAGCAGGTGCTGTGCTATGACGGTTATCTCACACCACAAAATCCGGCGAATCAGCACCATTGTATTGGTGCCAGTTATCACCGCGGTAGTGAAGATACGACCTACAGTGAGGACGATCAGCAGCAGAATCGCCAACGGTTGATTGATTGCTTCCCGCAGGCGCAGTGGACGAAAGAAGTTGATGTCAGTGATAAAGAGGCTCGTTGTGGTGTACGTTGTGCCACGCGCGATCATCTGCCCATGGTGGGAAATGTCCCCGATTATGACGCCACGCTCGCGGAATATACCTCGCTGGCGGAACAGAAAGATGAAGCGGTAAGCGCACCAGTCTATGACGATCTCTTTATGCTTGCTGCTTTGGGTTCGCGCGGTTTGTGCTCTGCCCCGCTGTGCGCCGAGATTCTGGCGGCACAGATGAGTGAAGAACCTGTTCCGATGGATGCCAGTACGCTGGCGGCATTAAATCCAAATCGGTTATGGGTACGGAAGTTATTGAAGGGTAAAGCGGTTAAGGTAGGGTAATCTGCTTTGGCATTGTTTGCCGGATGCGGCGTGAACGCCTTATCCGACCTACGTGTGACCTGTAGGCCTGATAAGACGCGGTAAGCGTCGCATCAGGCATGGTGCTCCCAATGTCGGATGCGGCGTGAACGCCTTATCCGACCCACGTGTGACCTGTAGGCCTGATAAGACGCGGTGAGCGTCGCATCAGGCATGGTGCTCCAGACGCCACAACTTACTGCTGTGAAGCCTGCTGAAACAGGTGTTCCCACATATCGGTCACCAGCGCCTGATCGCGTGGCGACAATTCACCCGCACCAATTGCTTTCTCCAGACTCTGGCTAACGGTTGTATGCACCGCCTGGGCGGAGTGGTCATCACCACTTTCCAGTTCTGCGATGGCTAACGTCAGGTGGCCACGCAAATACCCACTGGCAAACAACTCATCATCACTGGCATGGTCAACCATACCGTCGATTAATGCCAGAATGCGTGATTCAAACTCCGCGATCATCTTCTTTCCTCATTGTAAACGTGGCGCTGGCTTCAGTTGAGCGCTTCCGGCCACGGGAACTGTTCCGCCGTAAGTTCCGGCGTGTGATAATAATTTCGTAATGCTTTTATGAAGCGTGCCGGACGTTCAGGAATACCGTTCGCCAGATAATCCATCACCTGCGCATGAACCCGTCGTTGGAATACCACACGATCCGGTTCGACGTCGCCTTCCAGGTTGTCGCAACTGACGTTAAACGGATATCCCGCCGCCACGCAGAACAACCAGTCAAGCGCCTGCGGCTTAACTTCAACATCTTCAAACTGGCTTTGCGTCCGGGCATCGCGTCCGTCAGGGCAATACCAGTAACCAAAATCAACCAGTTCACGGCGCGCTTTCCCGGCAATACACCAGTGCGAAATCTCGTGGATAGCACTGGCGTAAAAGCCATGAGCAAAGACGATTCGGTTATATGGAACTTCCGCATCAGCAGGAAGATAGATCGGTTCGTCGTCGCCTTTAATCAGACGGGTATTAAATTCATCGGCAAAGCAGCTATTAAAAATTTCAATCAACTGCTCGTAGTGGTGTGTACTGTTCATTAGTTCATCCCCAACCAGTGGAGGATCTCCTGTCCATGGCTATCATAAAGTAATTTGGCACTCATCACCGCCGAGACGATAACGATCATCGGGCGGATCAGTTTTTGTCCTTTGCTCAACACCAGTCTTGAACCCATACGCGCGCCGAGGAACTGCCCCACCAGCATCACGAATCCTGTCGCCCAAATCACTTTGCCGCCGAGAATAAACAGCAGCAGACCGCCGATGTTTGACGTTGCGTTAAGTAATTTGGCATGGGCGGTGGCTTTGGCGAGGTTAACGCCGCACAGCGTAACGAAGGCCAGTGCGTAAAACGATCCGGCTGCCGGGCCAAAGAATCCGTCGTAAAAACCAACGCAGCCCCCTGCGACCAGCGCAAATGGCAGCCCATACATCCGACGCTGGCGATCTTCTTCTCCCAGTTTGGGCATCAGTAAGAAATAAAGACCGATACAAATCACCAGAATCGGTAAAATTTGCCGCAGCACATCAGCTTTAACATACTGCACCAGCAGTGCGCCGCTCATCGAGCCGACAAAGGTCATGGCGATATTGAGTTTCTGATCGCTTAAGCTGACGACTTTGCGGCGAATAAAGTAGATGGTGGCGGAAATAGAGCCACCGCAGGCTTGCAGTTTGTTAGTTGCCAGCGCGTTAGCCGGAGACATCCCCGCCGCCATCAATGCCGGAATAGTGAGTAACCCACCACCACCGGCAATCGAGTCGATAAATCCCGCCAGTATCGCGACAAAAAAGAGAACTCCCAGCAACAGCGGGGAAACCATAAACAGGCTATTAAACGTTTCCATTAGATCACGAGCTCATCCAGTAGCGCCTGGCAGGAAGGCGGCAACGGAGGCGGTGTCTTCTTCTCAGGCTTTGTTGTTCCCGGTTTTGGTGGTTCAAACCAGCTTTGCAGTTCTGCCCCGCAACCATCGCCCGGCGGTGGTAAAGGTTGGTCTTCACACTCCAGGCTATCGGCAGGACAACGTAATCGTACATGCATATGTGCGCGATGCTGGAACCAGGGTCGCACTTTCCGCAACCAGTCACGATCGGTGCCTGCATCAAGGCAAAGTTGTTGTTTAATCGCCGGATTAACAAAAATGCGCGTCACGTCTTTGTCCTGCGCAGCAAGTTTGATCAGACTGAAAATTTCCGGCTTCCACAGCGTTGGGACGACATGCTTGCCATCACGGGAAACCAAATCCAGCGCCTGCGGACGCAAAAGTTGCGCGGCGGTCCAGCGAGTTTTCGGCAGTTGCAGGAAGATATCGACATCCAGTCCGGTCTGGTGGCTGGCGTGGCCGCCGTTGAAACGCCCACCTGCGGGCATCCCCATATCGCCAATCAGCACCGTCCCCATACCCAGATTGTTCACCTGGCTACTCAGACGCTGGATAAACATCACCAGATCCGGATGACCGAAATAGCGACGCTGATCGGTACGCATCACCTGATAATGTTCGGACTGTATCGGCAGCGTGTCAGCGCCGACGATACAGCCATTGGAAAAACTGCCTATCGATTGTGCGCTACCCGGCACAGGTTGGGTAATTTTTTGCCACGGCGTTGCTGCCAGGCTGGTGCTACTGGCAAGCAGGGCCAGCAGCGCAATCGCAGTTTTGTTCATTTTTTACCAGCGTGGAATATCAGTCTTCACATCGGCATTTTGCGCCCGTTGTCGTAACAGGTGATCCATCAAAACGATTGCCAGCATCGCTTCAGCGATCGGCACCGCGCGGATCCCGACACAAGGATCGTGACGGCCTTTGGTGATCATCTCAACTTCTTCGCCAAAGCGGTTAATTGTACGCCCAGGCACGGTAATGCTGGAGGTCGGTTTTAGCGCCATATGGGCAATGATTTGCTGCCCGCTGCTGATACCACCGAGAATACCGCCCGCATGGTTGCTCTGAAAACCTTCTTTGGTGATTTCGTCACGGTTCTGGCTGCCACGCAGCGCCACCACGTCAAAACCGTCGCCAATTTCCACGCCTTTCACCGCATTAATGCTCATCAACGCGTGGGCGATGTCAGCATCCAGGCGATCAAATACCGGTTCGCCAAGTCCGGCGGGTACGCCACTGGCAACAACAGTCACTTTCGCACCGATGGAGTCGCCCTCTTTTTTCAGCGCGCGCATCAACTCATCTAACGCGTCGATTTTATCCGGGTCCGGGCAGAAGAACGGATTTTGTTCAACCTGCGACCAGTCTTTGATTTCCAGTGGAATGTCGCCCATCTGGCTCAGGCAGCCGCGAATTTCGATGCCAAATTTTCCGGCGAGATATTTTTTAGCAATTGCTCCAGCCGCAACGCGCATGGCGGTTTCACGGGCGGAAGAACGTCCGCCGCCGCGATAATCGCGCAGGCCGTATTTTTGTTCGTAGGTGTAATCGGCATGACCCGGACGGAAAACGTCTTTAATTGCGCTGTAATCTTGAGAGCGCTGGTCGGTGTTTTCGATCAACAAGCCAATACTGGTGCCGGTGGTGACACCTTCAAAAACGCCGGAAAGAATTTTGATCTGATCCGGTTCACGACGCTGTGTGGTATAGCGCGATGTCCCCGGGCGACGCCGGTCGAGATCGTGTTGCAGGTCTGCTTCCGTCAGCGGGATGCCTGGCGGAACACCATCGACGATGCAACCGAGCGCAAGCCCGTGCGATTCACCGAAGGTGGTTACGCGAAAGAGTTGTCCAATTGTGTTTCCAGCCATCACGGCTCCGTTATTGTTGTGTTTGCATTTTTTACTCTAAATAATTCAAGTTGCAGGAAGGCGACAAGTGAGTGAATCCCCAGGAGCTTACAGAAGTAAGTGACTGGGGTGAACGACAAATCCGCATGGAGCGGATTTGAACGCTACTTGCAGCGGCCCCGTAAAGGGGGAGGCCCATGGATGAGCCGAATAACCCGCAGACGCAGCACATGCAACTTGAAGAATGACGAGTAAATTTAATCTTTATAAATACCAAAATGTTCTCGTGCCGCAATAAGCTGCGCTTTGGTGAGCATAAACACACCATCGCCACCGTTATCAAACTCCAGCCAGGTGAACGGAACATCCGGATATTGTTCCATCAGATGTACCATGCTGTTGCCGACTTCACAAATCAGTACACCATCATCAGCAAGATAATCCGCCGCGTTGCCGAGAATGCGACGTGTCAGTTTCAGGCCATCAGTGCCAGACGCCAGCCCCAGCTCCGGCTCGTGACGGTATTCGTTTGGCAGGTCGGACATATCTTCCGCATCGACATACGGCGGGTTGGTGACGATCAGGTCGTACTGCACTTTCGGCAAATCACGGAACAGATCGGAACGAATCGGTATGACGTTGTGGATCAGACCATGTTCTTCAATGTTCTGTTCGGCTACCGCCAGCGCGTCGGGAGAGATGTCCACCGCGTCGACTTCCGCTTCCGGGAAGGCATAAGCGCAGGCAATAGCAATGCAGCCACTACCGGTACACATATCCAGAATATGTTGCGGTTGCTTGCTGATAAGTCCGGCAAATTTATTGTTGATCAGTTCACCAATCGGTGAACGCGGCACCAGCACGCGTTCATCGACGTAAAATTCATGGCCGCAGAACCAGGCTTTGTTGGTCAGATAGGCAACCGGAACGCGCTCGTTGACGCGGCGGATCACGCGCTCAACAATACGGTGTTTTTCGCTGGAGGTCAGGCGGGCGTTGCGCATATCTTCCGGAATATCCAGCGGCAGGTAGAGCGACGGCAATACCAGTTGCACCGCTTCGTCCCACGGGTTGTCGGTGCCATGACCGTACCAGATATTTGCCGCGCTGAAGCGGCTAACCGACCAGCGCAACATGTCCTGAATGGTTTGCAGTTCATTTACTGCTTCATCAACGAAAATTTTATCCACGTATTCCTCCAGGGCATGGTCGCATTAATTTCGGCGGCTAGTTTGCCATGAAGATGACGATAAATCAGCATTCACGCGGCAATGACGCAGGAAAATTATGTTTTGGCCGATCGATTGCGCTACGAGTCGGGTAAACTGTAGGAAAAATAAAATAGAGATGCATAGATGAAAAAGAAAACAACTCTCAGCGAGGAGGATCAGGCCTTGTTTCGCCAGTTGATGGCGGGTACTCGCAAGATTAAGCAGGACACGATTGTCCATCGACCACAACGAAAAAAAGTCAGCGAAGTGCCGGTCAAGCGGTTGATTCAGGAGCAGGCTGATGCCAGCCATTATTTCTCTGATGAATTTCAGCCGTTATTAAATACCGAAGGCCCGGTTAAATATGTCCGCCCGGATGTCAGTCATTTTGAGGCGAAGAAACTGCGACGCGGTGATTATTCGCCGGAGTTGTTTCTTGATTTGCACGGCCTGACGCAGCTACAAGCCAAACAGGAACTGGGCGCATTAATTGCCGCCTGTCGCCGTGAACATGTGTTTTGCGCCTGTGTGATGCATGGGCACGGTAAGCATATTTTGAAGCAACAAACACCGCTGTGGCTGGCACAGCATCCGCATGTGATGGCATTTCACCAGGCACCAAAAGAGTACGGCGGCGACGCGGCGTTATTGGTATTGATTGAAGTGGAAGAGTGGCTGCCGCCAGAACTTCCCTGACATTCAATACAACAAGAGCCACTTAAGTGGCTCTCTGAAAGTTGATATGCGATATAAACGTTGCGTAATTATATCGCTTTTGCCATTTTCAAATTACACGGGCTCATCTGCCAGTTAAATTCGCCTTTTCCGCTTTCATCAAGCGTTACGCTGGCAATAGCTGAAGTGGTAAACATAGGCGGCGTTTCGCCCGGACATAACTCGGCTACCAGATAACCGACTAAGGGTAAGTGAGAGATAACCAGTACCGACCCGACTCCCTCGTTGGTCAATGCCTGAAGATAAGCACTAACCAGACCGACATCGCCGCAGGGCGTCAATTCTGGCAGAACTTCGACACTGGATGGCAGTTCCATACAATCACCTACGACATCCAGAGTTTGCTCGGCTCGCAGGAACGGGCTCACCAGAACACGTTCGACTTCCACTTTTTGACCTTTCAGCCAGTTCGCCATCAGGCGAGATTCGTCACAACCGTTAGTGGTCAGAGGACGAACCGAATCACTGGCGGCATCGAGGGCTGCGTCGCCGTGACGCATGATAAAAACTTGCATATTGCACCGCTTTTGTTAACCAGATTCACCCGTCTTCTTTCATCTGAAACCAGAGAAAGAAGACGGTGGCCGGCATTGTGCCTTATCCATTCACCGAATGAAACGCTGTTTTTTACCTCAATGGCGTAAGTATAGTCAATATGCGTTTACATTTTAACCAAAGCTCCACCATTCAGCGCGGATTCATATAGCTTTGACCTTCTTATTGCAGGTCAGTTGCAGTTGTTTTCCAAAAACTTTCCCCATGCTCACTCATCTCAAGTAAACGCTCGCAAGGGGTAAAACGGGAACCATATTGCGCGGCCAGTCGTTGCATTATTGCAACCACTTCGCCCGCGCCGAGAGAATCGATATAGCGGAACGGACCACCGAGAAATGGCGGAAAACCAATTCCAAATACTGCGCCAATATCCCCGTCTCGCACGCTACGGATAACCTGCTCGTCCAGACAACGTACTGCTTCATTCAGCATCAACATCACACACCGTTCAGCAACCTGCGGTGCGGACAGTCGCCCCTGCCCTTGCGCGCCAATCAACGGGTAAATGGCGGGATCAACCTGTTTTTTGCTTTTACGCCCTTTTTGGCGGTAAAGATAGAAACCCCGGCCATTTTTTCTACCTTTGCGATCGTCGTTCAAAATTGAAGAAACAACATTTGCAGGCGCACTAAAACGTTCTCCATAAGTTGCTTCCAGTACAGGAATAATTTTAGTCCCTGTGTCGATTCCTACCTCATCCAAAAGTTGGATTGGTCCCACCGGAAAACCAAATTTAACCAGTGCGGCATCAATGTGCTCAACACGCTCACCTTCGGTCAACATGCGGATAGCTTCATTAATGTAAGGTGCCAGAATGCGATTAACGTAAAATCCGGCTTTATCCTGCACCACGATTGGCGTTTTGCCCTGTTTTTTCGCCAGTTTTACCGTAGTGGCGAGGGTTTGCGCCGATGTCCCGGCGTGAGGAATGATTTCTACCAGCGGCATTTTTTCTACCGGGCTGAAGAAATGCAGGCCGATAACCTGCCCTGGTCGTGAGGCGTGAGCGGCAATATCGCTAATCGGTAAAGATGAGGTATTGGAGGCAAAAATTGTATGAGGGGCGCAGTTTTGCTCCACTTCCGCCACCATCTGTTGTTTTAATTCGAGATTTTCAAACACTGCTTCAATAATCAGATCGCGATGGGAAAAACCGTGATAATCCATAGAACCTGAAATCAGCGCCAATTGTTTGTCGCGTTCACTGGCTTTGATATGCCGGCGGCGCACTTTCCCCTCCAACTGATCCCAACTGTATTTCAAAGCATGATTTATGCCCTGGGCGTTGATATCTTTAATTCTTACAGGTAGCCCCGCTTTACCGGCTGTAACGTAAGCAATACCACCGCCCATCAAGCCACCACCTAATATCCCCACGCTATTTAATGGGGCGGGGGCAACATCGCTGCCAGGATCTTTCTTCACGTCGGTACTGGCAAAAAAGATATTACGCAGAGCCTGTGATTGCGATGTCATTGCCAGTTCGCCAAAGGCTCGTGCTTCAGCGTCATAACCGCTACTGGAGCCCTGCGCTAATCCTGTTTCGATAACCTCAAGAATGCGTTCTGTCGCCGGGTAGTTGCCCTGGGTTTTCTGTTCTGTTTTCTTGCCTGCCATTTTGAATAACAGCGCACGACCTAATGGCCCGGCCATCACTCGTTCACGAATCGGGAGAGTCCGAGAAACTGTACGCTCCTGCTTCGCCAGCTCTACAGCGGCTTCCAGTAAAATAGAATGCGGAACGACGTCATCCACCAGCCCCAGCTTTAACGCCTGCTTTGCCCGTAGTTGCTTGCCAGTGAGGATCATCTCTAGTGCTGTGCTGACGCCGATCAGGCGCGGTAAACGCTGGGTGCCGCCTGAACCAGGTAACAACCCAAGTTGTACTTCCGGCAAGCCGAGCACGGTTTTAGGGTCGTCTGTACAGATACGACCGTGGCACGCCAGTGCCAACTCCAGACCACCGCCCAGGCAAGCGCCGTGAATGGCGGCAATAACAGGAACTGGCAAAGCATGAATTTCCGCCATCAACTGTTGGCCCTGCCGCGCCAGTGCTTCCGCTTCTTGCGCGGTTTTGCAGTTGCCAATCATGTTGATGTCTGCACCGGCAATAAAGTTGTCCGGTTTAGTGGAGATAAACACTACGCCTCGAAGTTCTTTATTTTCGCGGAGTTGTTTAATAATGGCGCGCACCTGCGAGGCAAACTCTGCCTTCAGGGTATTCATTCTTTCGCCGGGAACGTCAATGGTGATGACGGCAATATTGTCCAGACGTACATTGAGGGTAAAAGCCGATACCATTTCCATTATTCCGCCTCCAGAACCATTGCCGCACCAAGTCCACCTGCGGCACAGGCGGTCACTAAACCAAATCCACCGCCGCGACGGCGAAGTTCGTGTAATGTCTGGGTAATCATCCGCGCGCCGGTTGCCGCGAAGGGATGACCATAAGCAATGGAACCGCCAAGCACGTTAAATTTGCTATCGTCCACTTCGCCAGTGGCATGTGCACGCCCCAGCACATCGCGGGCAAAACGTTCGCTACCCAGCAACTGAATATTTGCCAGCGTCTGGGCGGCAAATGCTTCATGCATATCAATCAATGTCAGATCGGCCATCGTCAGGCCTGCTCTCTCCAGCGCCAGCGGCGTTGACCAGGCCGGACCGAGCAACATGTCCTGCCAGACATCAATAGCGGTAAACGCGTAACTGCGCAGATATCCCAGCGGCACCAGCCCTAATTCTTTCGCTCGCGATTCGGTCATCAGGATCACTGCCGCCGCGCCATCGGTCAGAGGCGTACTGTTCGCCGCAGTTACCGTTCCGTGTTTACGGTCAAATGCCGGACGCAGTTTTGCGTAATCAGCAAGCGTGGAATTACCGCGAATATTGTTGTCTTCCGCGAGGGGTTGTTTATAAGGAGGGATAAAGGCGGTCATCACCTCTTCTTTGAGTTTGCCTTCTGACCATGCCTGGGCAGCACGCTGGTGCGAACGGTGCGCCAGTGCATCTTGCTGTTCGCGGGTGATACCGTAGGTTTTCGCCATTTGTTCGGCGGTATCGCCCATTCGCAAACCGGTGGAATATTCCGCTACCGCAGGCGGAACAGGCATTAAGTCACGCAAACGCAAGCTGGAGAAGAGTTTAAGACGCTGGCTCAGCGTGCGGGCTTTGTTGACATCAACCAACACGCGCGCCAGTTTTTTACTGACGCCAATTGGCAATACCGAAGAGGAATCGGCCCCGCCAGCAATACCGGAGCGGATGGTTCCCGCCATCAGGCTTTCGGCCACGTTCGCAACCGCCTGGAAACTGGTAGCGCAAGCTCGGCTGACGCTGTATGCGTCGGTATGGACGTTCATTCCAGTGCCAAGAACAATTTCACGCGCAATATTGGGAGCCTCTGGCATTTGCACAACCTGACCAAAGACCAGTTGTTCAATCACTTCGGCGGGGATCTCACTACGTGCCAGCAGCTCACCGACGACCATCTTCCCCAAATCAACAGCGGGAATGCCATGAAAAGCCGTTGCCTGGCGAGCAAAAGGCGTACGTAACCCGCTAACGATGGCGATGCGATCGCCCTGGCGAGTAACCAGCGGTAAAACCTGACCCATAACACTCCCCTGTAAAAAAAGACATAAAGTGGTCTGACCTGATCATAGTCTTAACTATTTTTTTACATTTAGCCAAGTGGAGAAAAGGGAAAGTGGGAGCTATGACACAGAGAGAAAAGAAGAAGAGAAAATAAAACGCCCCTGCCAACAACCTGGCAGGGGCGTATGTACCCGAGAGGAATTAACGCAGACCCAACTGGAAAATCAGCATTTCAGCTTCGCAGGCAAAAGTGAAATCAATATCCAGGCGAACACCGTCAGACTCTTCAGTGAAAGTCGGGGTGATTTTGCATGGTTCGGATTCTACGCTACGGGCTTTTTCAGTCAGCGCCGCCAGCGTTTGTTCTGCTTCTGCGCGGTTTGCAAACACGCGGCTGTAAGACGCGGTGCAATCGGAGTTGTCCATAATGGTGCCAACATCCATACAGCAGCAAACCGGGGTTTCATCAGCACTACATTTACTCATCGTTGATTTCCTCTGTATGTGCACCCAAGGTGCCAGATAAACGTTACGGATATTTTACGCTTCTGAAAAGTGCTGCTCCAGTTGTTAATTCTGCAAAATCAGATAAGTGACCGAAATCACACTTAAAAATGATCTAAAACAAAATTCACCTGGATGAATGAGTGCGCCACCTCCAAATTTTGCCAACTGGATCGCGTTTCTTAGATCATATTTGAAAAAATATAGAAACATACTTGCAACATTCCATCTGGTCAGACCTATACTCTCGCCACTGGTCTGATTTCTAAGATGTACATCAGCCCCTACACTTCGCGCTCCTGTTACAGCACGTAACATAGTTTGTATAAAAATAAATTATTGAGGTTATGGTCATGAGCCAGAAAACCCTGTTTACAAAGTCTGCTCTCGCAGTCGCAGTGGCACTTATCTCCACCCAGGCCTGGTCGGCAGGCTTTCAGTTAAACGAATTTTCTTCCTCTGGCCTGGGTCGGGCTTATTCAGGGGAAGGCGCTATTGCCGATGATGCTGGTAATGTCAGCCGTAACCCCGCGTTGATTACCATGTTTGACCGCCCGACTTTTTCTGCGGGTGCGGTTTATATTGATCCGGATGTGAATATCAGCGGAACTTCTCCGTCTGGTCGTAGCCTCGACGCGGATAACATCGCACCTACAGCATGGGTTCCGAACGCACACTTTGTTGCGCCGATTAACGACCAATTTGGTTGGGGGGCTTCCATTACCTCTAACTATGGTCTGGCGACAGAGTTTAATGACACTTATGCAGGCGGTTCTGTCGGTGGTACAACCGACCTCGAAACCGTGAATATGAATTTAAGCGGTGCCTACCGCTTAAACAACGCCTGGAGTTTCGGTCTTGGTCTTAACGCCGTCTATGCTCGTGCAAAAATTGAACGTTTTGCAGGTGATCTGGGGCAACTGGTTGCTGGTCAGATTATGCAATCTCCCGCCGGACGGACACCACAGGGACAAGCGCTGGCTGCAGCCGCTAATGATATTGAAAGTAACACCAAAATTGCTCATCTGAACGGCAACCAGTGGGGCTTTGGCTGGAACGCCGGGATCCTGTATGAACTGGATAAAAACAACCGCTACGCGTTGACCTACCGTTCTGAGGTAAAAATTGACTTCAAAGGTAACTACAGCAGCGACTTGCCAATTGGCCTGAATAACTACAATCTCGGTTTGCCTGGTGCTACAGGTGGCGCAACGCAGTCGGGTTATCTGACGCTGAACCTGCCTGAAATGTGGGAAGTGTCTGGTTATAACCGTGTTGATCCGCAGTGGGCGATTCACTATAGCCTGGCTTACACCAGTTGGAGTCAGTTCCAACAACTGAAAGCAACCTCAACCGGTGGCGACACGCTGTTCCAGAAACATGAAGGCTTTAAAGATGCTTACCGCATCGCGTTGGGTACAACTTATTACTACGATGATAACTGGACCTTCCGTACCGGCATTGCCTTCGATGACAGCCCAGTTCCGGCACAGAACCGTTCTATCTCCATTCCGGATCAGGACCGTTTCTGGCTGAGCGCAGGTACTACTTACGCATTTAATAAAGATGCTTCTGTAGATGTCGGCGTCTCTTATATGCACGGTCAGAGCGTGAAGATCAACGAAGGTCCATATCAATTCGAGTCTGAAGGTAAAGCCTGGCTGTTCGGGACTAACTTTAACTACGCGTTCTAATAACACGTTAGCTTAATAAGAAAAAAGGTGAGTTTTACGACTCACCTTTTTTATTTGCATCTTATTCAGAATCGATATCTTTTAAATCATCCTGAATCGCTTGCGCGTTCGGGTTTTCCTGCGGTTTGAGTTCGCCGCCATTGGCGATGAAATCATGACGCTGGAAGTAAGCCTCGCGAACCATAATATAAGGATCGGACGACTGACGAAGCAGACCGTCGGAATCCAGTAACTGCGCACGGGTTTCAATCCCTTCAAGCGTCCATTTACCCACAGACATCGGCCAGGTCAACCAGGAAAGTACCGGGTAAAGAGCATCTGCCATATCACCGCCGTCATCACGCAGCGTGAAACTACCGTAGAACGGTAACTGAACATACGGCCCATAGCCCACGCCATAGTGACCGAGCGTACTACCAAAACGGTGAGGTTCAGTACGTTGCAGTTTCGGATTCGCCATCCCCGCAACATCAATAAAGCCGCCCATCCCCAAAATGGTGTTCAGAAAAAAGCGGGTAAAGTGAACCATCCCCTGATAAGGGTCGCCCTGCAGGAAATAGTTAACCATCACCGCAGGTTCTTCAAGGTTGCCGGTAAAATTGCTCAAACCGTTACGCGCCGGTTGCGGAACATAATCACGCCAGGCGACAGCTACCGGTCGAACCACATACGGGTCTAACACATTGAAGTTAAAATTGTACATGGTGCGGTTGAACCCTTCTAACGGGTCTGAACGCCCTTGCTGATCTGTACCGGAACTCGCACACCCCACCAGAAGCGTAGTTCCCAGAGCAAGCGCCGACAGGCGAAGCTTCATAAATGTCTCCCTGTTTTTTATGGCTTTTTATGGCTTATGCAGTTTGCCATCCATGACGGAACGATACCGTATCCGCCTGTTTAGGTGTGGGCGATTGTAGCAGCACGTCAACTGATGTCCAGACGCCCTGAAATGCTGATTTGATCATAGCCTGGTAATCGCCGCCCTGTAGGCTACTTGATTCCGTAGAAACAGAAAAAGGCAAACGCGGCCTTTTATACATTTTCAGAGTAACTCCCGCCAGTTGCGAGCAAAAAAGCCGCTACGCTTTAGCTATGCGTGCTAATTCAAGAGACGACACCATGGATAACGACAAAATAGATAAACACAGCGACGAACTTGAAGTAGAGAGTGAAGAAAAAGAACGCGGGAAAAAAATAGAAATAGATGAAGACCGACTCCCCTCCAGAGCGATGGCTATTCACGAGCATATCCGCCAGGACGGCGAAAAAGAGCTGGAACGCGACGCAATGGCGCTACTGTGGTCAGCTATTGCTGCGGGCCTGTCGATGGGCGCTTCGCTACTGGCAAAAGGTATATTTCATGTCGAACTGGAAGGTGTACCGGGGAGTTTTTTGCTGGAGAATCTGGGTTATACCTTTGGTTTTATTATCGTCATTATGGCACGCCAGCAATTATTTACTGAGAATACCGTAACTGCGGTACTGCCGGTAATGCAAAAACCGACTATCGGCAACATCGGCTTACTGATGCGGTTATGGGGCGTCGTGCTGCTGGGTAATATTCTTGGAACAGGTATTGCGGCGTGGGCGTTTGAGTATATGCCTATCTTTAATGAAGAAACCCGCGATGCGTTTGTCAAAATCGGCATGGATGTAATGAAAAACACCCCCAGCGAGATGTTTGCCAACGCGATTATCTCCGGCTGGCTGATAGCCACAATGGTATGGATGTTCCCTGCGGCAGGAGCGGCAAAGATTGTGGTAATTATATTAATGACGTGGCTTATCGCCCTGGGTGACACCACTCACATCGTCGTGGGTTCTGTAGAGATCCTCTATCTGGTATTTAACGGCACGCTGCACTGGAGCGATTTCATCTGGCCATTTGCGCTACCTACTCTGGCGGGGAATATTTGCGGCGGCACTTTCATCTTCGCGTTAATGAGCCATGCACAGATCCGCAACGATATGAGTAACAAGCGTAAAGAAGAGGCCCGCCAGAAAGCAGAATGTGCGGAAACTATTAAGAAAAATGATAAAAACCCGGTGTAAGTGGCGAGGGTTTAAGCAATCGAGCGGCGGTGTACTTACTCCGCTGTTTAATAGCGGTTATACTCATGCCGCATTGTCCTCTTAGTTAAATGGATATAACGAGCCCCTCCTAAGGGCTAATTGCAGGTTCGATTCCTGCAGGGGACACCATATCTTCCCCTCATTACCGCCTTCCATACCCCACCATAAAGCGGATCATCAAGCCACAAGCCGGGGCAAGAAACATAAATATCCCCGTTGCCAGCTCATTACCGCCAGTTAACCACATAGTGAAGTAATAAATGAGTGCGGCAAGGATCACCATGCCAAAAAAAGAAGAAACGGCAGATGCTATATTCAGTACCTGACCGATATACCCACTAACACAGACAATGCAAAGCGCGAGAAACATCCATAAATAAATCATAGCTCAACCTCCTGCCGTGCTAAAAAACCTGTAACTTCAGTTACTTTTATAGTAAGACAATCCTTATATACTTGCAATTTATGCAACAATTTATCAACATTCTTCTCTTACCCGACCAGCAGTGGAGTTAAAACAAGGTGTTACAAACGGTTCTTTGTCAGGTGGAAAAATATTTATTCAGCATGATTAATAAAAAGTGGCTGAAAACGATCTGCCAGTGTTACAGTAGAAGTACCGCATTCATGCTCCTCGTGGTTTTGTCCTGGCTAGTCTTTACACTCTTTACAGGAACCATTGTCGTACATGATGGCCTAATATATTGAGTGTACCGCTGTCGACATGGAATCTTCTGCGATACAACAATTAGTATCTACAGAAGGTAACTATGTTTCCACAACGCAAATTTTCCCGCGAGTTTCTCCATCCTCGCTACTGGCTCACGTGGTTTGGTCTTGGCGTACTCTGGCTTTGGGTACAACTTCCTTATCCTGTTCTGTGCTTTCTTGGCACACGTATCGGCACGATGGCCAGACCATTTCTGAAACGTCGCGAATCCATCGCGCGTAAAAACCTTGAACTTTGTTTCCCGCAGCATTCTTCTGAAGAACGCGAGAAGATCATTGCCGAAAACTTTCGCTCGCTTGGTATGGCGCTGGTTGAAACCGGAATGGCGTGGTTCTGGCCCGATCGTCGCGTGCGTAAGTGGTTTGATGTCGAAGGCCTGGATAACCTGCAACGCGCACAAATGCAAAATCGTGGCGTAATGGTCGTCGGCGTACATTTTATGTCGCTGGAACTGGGTGGCCGCGTAATGGGACTTTGCCAGCCAATGATGGCAACTTATCGTCCGCATAATAACCAGTTGATGGAATGGGTGCAGACTCGTGGTCGCATGCGCTCTAACAAAGCGATGATCGGCAGAAATAATCTGCGCGGTATTGTCGGCGCTTTGAAAAAAGGTGAAGCCGTATGGTTTGCCCCCGACCAGGATTATGGTCGTAAGGGTAGCTCCTTCGCCCCGTTCTTTGCGGTAGAAAATGTCGCAACAACCAATGGCACCTACGTATTGTCTCGCCTTTCAGGTTCCGCCATGTTGACTGTGACAATGGTTCGAAAAGCCGATTACAGCGGATACCGTTTGTATATCACCCCAGAAATGGAAGGTTACCCGACTGATGAATGTCAGGCTGCCGCTTATATGAACAAGGTTATTGAGAAAGAGATTATGCGTGCACCGGAGCAATATCTCTGGATCCACCGCCGCTTCAAAACACGTCCGGTGGGTGAAGCGTCGTTATACGTTTAACAAACGACCCGTTCTCTTTCCCTCTTCAAATTAGCCACAATAACTCAATGGTTTTTATGGCTTTTTTCTTAAGGCTTTTCCCTTCGCTAAATCGTGAATTATTACTGGCAGAAATTAAACTGTCGTCGATATGAGACACTCGTAAGTTACTAAAAGTAAATAAGAAAATGCCACTTGTTTCAATTTAGTTTTAGGCGTACATTAGCGCCGTCTCGAGCAAATCAGCTCAGAATTCTGGGATGATGCCCACGGCAAAGCTGAGGACTTTTAAGGTCGTTTTGCCCGGTGTCAACTCACTGTACCAGATGTAGTGAAGTCATTCAGGCGTAACAGTAATTACGCGGAGAGATGTAAAGTGAAATATTTCTTTATGGGCATTTCTTTTATGGTCATCGTTTGGGCCGGTACTTTTGCCCTGATGATCTAAAAGCAAACTGTGCAATGAAAAACAGGAGCCGTCTGGCTCCTGTTTGCTTTTCTGAGAATACATTTATTCGCCGTTTTCGTGAATATGTTTACTGCTGGCTGGCAGTAAGCCATCAGCGCGGAACATTGCTTTGATACCTCTGACAGCCTGACGAATGCGGTCACGGTTTTCAATTAACGCAAAGCGTACATGGGTGTCACCGTAGTCACCAAAACCGATACCCGGCGAGACGCAAACCTTCGCTTCATTGAGCAGCTTTTTGGCAAATTCCAGAGAGCCCATCGCTGCATATGGTTCCGGGATTTTTGCCCAAACATACATTGAGGCTTTCGGTATTTCGACCATCCAGCCCGCTTCATGCAGCCCTTTTACCAGCACATCGCGACGGCGCTTATACTGTTCGGCAATGTCGCACACACACTGCTGATCGCCTTCCAGCGCCGCAATAGCCGCCACCTGCAACGGTGTAAAGGTGCCGTAATCGTGATAGCTTTTGATGCGTGCCAACGCGCTGACCAGCGTTTTGTTGCCAACCATAAAGCCGATACGCCAGCCTGCCATGTTGTAACTTTTCGACAGCGTAAAGAACTCGACCGCTACGTCGCGTGCGCCCGGAACCTGCATAATTGACGGCGCTTTCCAGCCATCGTAGACGATATCGGCATAAGCCAGGTCATGAACCACCAGCACATCGTAGCGTTTCGCCAGCGCAACAACCTTTTCGAAGAACTCCAGTTCCACGCATTGCGCGGTTGGGTTCGACGGGAAGCCGAGGATCATCATCTTCGGTTTCGGATAACTCTCGCGAATAGCACGTTCCAGTTCATTGAAAAAATCAACACCCTCCACCAGCGGTACTGAACGTACCTGCGCCCCGGCAATCACCGCACCATAGATATGAATCGGGTAGCTGGGATTAGGCACCAGCACCGTGTCACCGTGATCCAGCGTCGCCAGCATCAGGTGCGCCAGCCCCTCTTTCGAGCCAATGGTGACGATGGCTTCTGATTCCGGGTCGATTTCAACGTCGTAACGATCCTGATACCAGCGGGAAATGGCGCGACGTAACCGTGGAATGCCGCGTGAAGTGGAGTAACCGTGCGTATCCGGGCGCTGTGCTACAGTGCATAACTTTTCAACAATATGCGGCGGAGTTGCGCCGTCAGGGTTACCCATACTGAAATCGATAATATCTTCGCCGCGCCGACGCGCAGCCATTTTCAGTTCAGCGGTAATGTTAAAAACGTAAGGCGGGAGACGATCAATACGCGTAAAGCGACGTTCAGGGCGAGTGTCAGCCATAATTTCCTCAGATTAACGTGAGCGCCCGGACCGTCCGAGCGACGCTACCACGATAGGTGGCTGTTTTGAAAATAGCCTGAATAAAATCTGTCTGTCGAGCGTTTTAGCAAAAAAATTTTTGCTGCCATAAAAGAGGAACATCAGTAATAAAACAGGAAATTCTCATCTTTTCCCAAGAAAACACCACCACATTAATTAACATTATAATTTCAATAAATTTACCAACCTGATGTGCATTATCAAGATATGTATTGCCAATGCACCATTTACCTGACAATCCCCTTTTAAATTTGTGGTTTTTCCTCAAAAATGGTCTGCTGGTCATCAGCCCTCAGGTTACCTATCATAGAGGTTTAATCCTTATCCAGAGTTACCCGTGCACGAAATATTCAACATGCTGCTGGCGGTCTTCGATCGGGCAGCGTTAATGCTTATCTGCCTGTTCTTCCTTATTCGTATCCGCCTGTTTCGCGAGTTGTTACACAAGTCGGCGCACTCACCAAAAGAGTTGCTTGCCGTTACCGCCATTTTCTCGTTGTTCGCCCTGTTCAGCACCTGGTCCGGCGTGCCGGTGGAAGGCTCGCTGGTTAACGTGCGTATTATTGCGGTAATGTCAGGCGGGATTTTATTTGGCCCGTGGGTGGGCATCATTACCGGCGTAATAGCCGGGATTCACCGCTATCTTATTGATATTGGAGGCGTGACGGCGATCCCCTGCTTTATCACCAGTATTCTGGCGGGCTGTATTTCTGGCTGGATTAACCTGAAAATCCCCAAAGCGCAGCGTTGGCGCGTCGGTATTCTGGGCGGTATGCTCTGCGAAACACTAACCATGATTCTGGTGATTGTCTGGGCACCAACCACCGAGCTGGGGCTGGATATCGTCTCCAAAATCGGGATTCCGATGATCCTCGGCAGTGTCTGTATCGGCTTTATTGTACTGCTGGTGCAAAGCGTTGAAGGCGAAAAAGAGGCCAGCGCTGCGCGGCAGGCCAAGCTGGCGCTGGATATTGCCAATAAAACCCTGCCGCTGTTTCGTCACGTGAATAGCGAATCGTTACGTAAAGTCTGTGAAATTATCCGTGACGACATTCACGCCGACGCGGTGGCAATTACCAATACCGAGCATGTGCTGGCCTATGTCGGTGTGGGCGAGCATAACTACCAGAATGGCGATGACTTCATTAGCCCAACGACGCGTCAGGCGATGAATTATGGGAAAATCATCATTAAAAACAATGATGAAGCCCACCGCACACCGGAAATCCACTCGATGCTGGTGATCCCATTGTGGGAGAAAGGCGTTGTGACCGGAACGCTGAAAATTTACTACTGCCACGCGCACCAGATTACGTCCTCATTACAGGAGATGGCGGTAGGACTGTCGCAAATTATCTCCACCCAACTGGAGGTTTCCCGTGCCGAGCAGTTACGTGAAATGGCAAATAAGGCAGAGCTTCGCGCCCTGCAAAGTAAAATTAATCCCCATTTCCTGTTTAACGCACTGAACGCAATCTCCTCATCGATTCGTCTGAATCCAGATACCGCTCGCCAGTTGATCTTTAATCTGTCGCGTTATCTACGCTATAACATTGAATTAAAAGACGATGAGCAAATCGATATTAAAAAAGAGCTATATCAAATCAAAGACTATATCGCCATTGAGCAGGCCCGCTTTGGTGACAAGCTGACGGTTATCTATGATATTGATGAAGAGGTGAATTGCTGTATTCCCAGCCTGCTGATTCAGCCGTTGGTGGAGAACGCCATTGTCCACGGCATTCAACCCTGTAAAGGAAAAGGTGTTGTAACTATTAGCGTCGCAGAGTGCGGTAATCGGGTCCGCATTGCGGTCAGAGATACCGGGCATGGCATCGATCCACAAGTGATTGAACGAGTCGAAGCGAACGAAATGCCAGGTAATAAAATAGGCCTGTTGAATGTGCATCATCGCGTGAAGTTATTGTATGGCGAGGGGCTGCATATCCGCCGTCTGGAACCCGGAACGGAAATTGCGTTTTACATTCCTAACCAACGCACCCCTGTCGCCTCACAGGCTACGTTATTGCTTTGAGCCGGAGTGATATTGTGAAAGTCATCATTGTTGAAGACGAATTCCTGGCGCAACAGGAACTGAGCTGGCTAATTAAAGAGCATAGCCAGATGGAGATTGTCGGCACCTTTGACGACGGTCTGGACGTGTTGAAGTTTTTGCAACATAACCGCGTCGACGCCATTTTTCTGGATATCAATATTCCGTCGCTGGATGGCGTGCTGCTGGCGCAAAACATCAGCCAGTTCGCCCATAAACCGTTTATTGTGTTTATCACCGCGTGGAAAGAACATGCGGTAGAAGCGTTTGAACTGGAGGCGTTTGACTACATTCTCAAACCGTATCAGGAATCACGCATCACCGGGATGCTACAAAAACTGGAAGCGGCCTGGCAGCAACAGCAAACCAGCAGTACGCCTGCGGTAACAGTAACGCGGGAGAATGACACCATTAATCTGGTGAAAGATGAGCGAATTATCGTCACGCCAATTAATGATATCTATTACGCCGAAGCGCACGAAAAAATGACCTTTGTCTATACGCGGCGTGAATCCTACGTGATGCCGATGAACATCACCGAGTTTTGCAGCAAATTGCCGCCGTCGCATTTTTTCCGCTGCCATCGCTCATTTTGTGTCAATCTGAACAAAATCCGCGAAATCGAACCGTGGTTTAATAACACCTACATTCTGCGACTGAAAGATCTGGATTTTGAAGTGCCTGTCAGCCGCAGCAAAGTTAAAGAATTCAGACAATTAATGCATCTATAAATCGGGGATATCCATGAAAGCAACAGGCTTGCCCGCCGATCAACAATTTTTCGCAGATCTGTTCAGCGGCCTGGTGCTTAACCCACAGCGACTGGGGCGCGTCTGGTTTGCCAGCCAGCCCGCCTCGTTGCCGGTGGGCAGTTTATGTATTGATTTCCCCCGGCTGGATATTGTGCTGCGCGGCGAATACGGCAATCAACTGGCAGCAAAACAGCAACGCATGGTGGAAGGGGAAATACTGTTTATTCCGGCGCGCGCGGCTAATTTACCGGTCAACAACAAACCTGTTATGTTGTTAAGCCTGGTGTTTGCACCAACATGGCTGGGGTTGTCGTTTTACGATAGCCGCACCACCACACTGTTACATCCGGTTCGCCAGCTCCAGCTTCCCAGCCTGCAACGCGGTGAAGGTGAAGCAATACTCACCGCCCTCACCCATCTCAGCCGTTCGCCGCTGGAGCAGAATATCATTCAACCGTTGGTACTCAGTTTGCTGCATCTTTGCCGCAACGTGGTAAATATGCCGCCGGGTCATTCGCAGCCGCGCGGCGATTTTCTCTATCACAGCATTTGTAACTGGGTTCAGGATAATTATGCCCAGCCGCTCACCCGCGAGAATGTGGCGCAGTTTTTTAATATCACGCCAAATCACCTGTCAAAACTGTTTGCACTGCATGGGACGATGCGATTTATCGAGTATGTGCGTTGGGTGCGGATGGCGAAGGCGAGGATGATTTTGCAGAAATACCACCTGTCAATTCATGAAGTAGCACAACGCTGCGGCTTTCCGGATAGCGACTATTTTTGTCGCGTCTTCCGGCGTCAGTTTGGTCTGACGCCAGGAGAGTACAGCGCCCGTTTTCAGGGCTAAATTTAAAAAGTTAGCTCTGTTTCGAGCAGTGTCAGAATACTTTGAGCATCTTTGGCGGCAAACAGCGATTGGCGGAAGTTTTTATTCACCAGTTTGCGCGCCAGTTGCGAAAAGACTTTCACATGGTTCATTCCTTCGCTAGCGCCCAGCGTCAACATGATCACCAGTTCGACATCGCCCATCTCTGACTGCCAGTCGACAGGTTTCACCAGGCGGGCAATACTGATACTGGAATGGCGGATCCACTGAGATTTGGTGTGCGGGATCGCCACGCCAAAACCAACGCCAGTGGTGACAATCTCCTCACGCTGCCAGACATCTTCTTCCAGCTCGAACGGATGCTCAGTACGCCCGTTAACGCCAAGGTTGCCGCACAGGAACTGAATAGCCTGCTCTTTATTGCTAAAAGTCTGATCAACGAAGATATTCTCCAGCGCCAGCAGCGGACGAACGTCTTCTTGCGGTGTAAACGCAGTGAGTAACGCTTCAATTTCCTGCGCGCTGCGGCACTCGCACGCCTGACGCGCCAGTTCCTGACACGCCTCGCTATCCAGTTGCCGAAGCTGGTTTTTCACCGCCGGAATGCGTGGGCTACTCACACTTAACTCATCCAGACCCAGCCCAAGCAGTAGCGGCAGATAGCGGCTTTCGCCACCCAGCTCCCCGCAAATTCCCACCCATTTGCCCCGCTGATGCGCAGTGGTAATGATCTGCCGCAACATGCGCAGGAATGATGGCGTAATCGGGTTATACAGCGGCGATACGCGCGGATTATTACGATCGACCGCATACAAATACTGGGTCATATCGTTGGAGCCGATACTGAAGAAATCGACCTCATCACAGAAGTGGTCGATGATGTAACACACCGACGGCACTTCCACCATGATCCCAAGCGGGATCGATTCTGCATGGCGCAGGCCATCGCGTTTAAGCTCAACGATTGCCTTCTGGATCTCACTCTTTACCCATAAGATCTGATCGAGGCTGTGCACCATTGGGATCATCAACTGAGCGTTGCCAAAACTGGCAGCACGCAAAATAGCCCGCAGTTGAGTGCGGAACAGACCAGCAAATTCCGGGTAAATACGTACCGCACGATAGCCGAGGAACGGGTTCTCTTCCTGGGGAATGTTGAGATAAGGAATGCTTTTATCGCCGCCGATGTCCATCGTACGGAAGATAATCGGCTTTTCGCCCGCTGCCAGTAACACCTGCTGGTAGGCTTCAAACTGTTCCTGCTCGTCCGGCGCACTATCGCGATCCATATACAGCATTTCGGTACGGAACAGCCCGACGCCTTCCGCGCCGTTAGCAAACGCGCCAGGTGCTTCCAGAGCAGTGCCAATATTCGCAGCAATATCAATACGCTTGTGATCGCGGGAGTACGCCTGTTGCGCAGCGGCAAGTGCTTGTTGCTGCTGACGTTTATCCGCCAGCGTCTGTGCCACCTGGTAATAACCACTCACCGCGTCATCAGGATTAATCGCCAGCACGCCGCACTGGGCATCAAGCACCGCCGGTTGTCCGGCATAGCGTGCTATCGCATCCAGCGGCAGGCCGCTAAGAACGGGGATCATCGAAGCACGTGCCAGAATCAGGGTATGCGAGGTGCGCCCGGTTTTCTCCAGAATCATGCCCGCGAGATTTTTTAGATCAAGGCTCAAAAACTGGCTTGGCGTTAAATCCTCAGCAACCAGAATGGTCGGTTTTTCAAGCACCAGATTATTGCGTGGCTTCAGCTCCGGCCAGGTGATATGCAACAACTGTTCGCTGATATCGCGGATATCGCTGACCCGCTCACGCAGGTAATCGCTGGCAGAGGCAGAAAGTTTGTCGCAAACCTGTTCCATATTACTGATGATCGCCGCGCCCAGCCCCTGATGCTGTTCAGCCATCAGCCGACGGATATTGCCTGAAAACTCGTCATCCTGAATCAGTGACAAATGGGCGCTGAGAATAGTTTTGCTTTCGCCGTCACGCTCACGCAGTTGCTGGTTCAGTTGCTCGGCAAGCGTTGCCAAGCTGTGTTCCAGTCGGGTGGAATCTTGTGCACAGGCGGGGATCGCGCGATAACTGTCGAGATTATCGCTCTGTAATAAGGTCAGTGTACCAACGCCGATACCGCTCGCCAGCACATTTCCATACAACAAATCTGGATTCAGGCGGCTTAATGAACGCGGTAACGGATGTGCCATCAGCTCTGCCTGCGTCGGCTGGACGCTGTCGCTGTCGATAAAGCGCACCTGGATATATTCTTCCAGCACGCGCCGCGCCTGCTCTTCATCGCTGCCGCTAATGTTCAGGCTGCAACTGTCATTAAATAAGGTTCCGGTGCCAATCAGTGCCAGCGAGCTTTTTGCATCGGCCTTCGCATTCTGGCGATGGTTGATGAAGGTCACTGCACTTTGCCACTGGCTGCACTGTTCTTTAAGTTCCCACGCCGGGCGAGCATGAAGACCGTTAGGCAAAGGGCAAAGAAATTGAATCGTTAACATAACCGCTCCGGGTTAATCAGGAGATCATCTGAAATCCGTCAGTTGAACAACGGTCTCACGCGTAATACGTTGAATAAGTGCAGATAAAAGTTGCTGCATTTGCAAAATGTCGCGGCAATCGGCAATCGACGCGGCACAATGGCCGTGGCGGGTGGCAGGGCCCATCACCACTGTGGGTATGCCTGTGCCGGTTAAGTGAATCGCTCCACCGTCCGTGCCGCCGTTGCTGAGCATATCCGCCTGCAACGGCACACCAATTTCTGCCGCCACGCTTTCAATCCACGCGATGAATTTTGGCGGCACAATCAGCGATTTATCACTTAACACCAGCATCGGGCCGTTACCAATCTGGCGATGGTTAGCCGCGCCATAATCAAAGTTTTTCGCCCAGCAGGCGGTATCCAGCACAATGGCGACGTCCGGCGACACTGCGCGGGTGGCGGTTTGCCCGCCGCGTAAGCCAACCTCTTCGCTGGAACTGGCCACCAGCCAGACTTCCACAGGGAGTTCGGCGTCGTGCAGCTCGCGCAGTAAAGTCACCAGCAGGTAGCAACCGAGGCGGTCATCAAAGGCTTTGCCCATTACCCGCTGGTGAGGGAGAACCTGAAAAGTGGTATCGAAGGTGACGCGATCGCCCGGACGAACTCCCGCCTGCATGACTTCGTCATAAGAACGTGCGCCAATGTCCACGCGCATTGCGCTAATGTCATTTCCCTGCCTTTCGCCATCGAGCAGGCCTGGAATTTTGCATTCTTCACGGGTGGTGATCCGCACCGGCTGAAGCTGGCGGGCGGCCATGCGCACATTACCAACCGGCAGCACGTCGATAGCACCCTCACAGGAGATGCTGCGTACCATAAATCCCACTTCGTCCATATGCGCGCAGATCATCACCTTCGGACCTGTCGATTCATTGAGGCGGATCAGCACCGATCCCAGACCATCAAAACGGACCTTTTTTTGCAGGCGATCCGCTTCCTCCAGCAGGATCTGCCGCACTTCCTGTTCCGAGGAGGCGATCGCATCTGCCTCGCTCAACGCTTTTAATAGCGATAAATCCATTATGCATCTCCCGTGAGCAACACTGTTTTCGGCATGGCGTACAGCACTTCTGCGCCTTGCGGGGTAACCAGCACGACATCTTCGATGCGCACGCCCCCTTGCCCTGGCAAATAAATCCCCGGCTCCACGGTCAGTAACATACCTGGCAGGAGCATCGTGCTGTCCCGCGGTGAAAAGCGCGGATCTTCATGCACTTCAATACCGATGGCGTGACCGGTGTTATGACCGAAATACTCGCCATAACCAGCCTCGGTAATCACCCGACGCGCGGCGTCGTCAACCTGCTGACAACGCACACCGGGGCGAATCGCAGAGATTGCCGCCAGTTGCGCCTGCAGGACAATCTGATACACGTTAAACAGCGGGTGAGATTCGGCGCTCACCCCTTCGCCATTCACCAGAAAGGTGCGCGTCATATCAGAACAGTAGCCCTGATACAGCGCACCGAAATCGAGAGTGACAAACTCGCCCGCGGCAACAATCTTGTCGCTGGCCTTGCCGTGCGGTAGCGCCCCACGCCAGCCACTGGCGACAATGGTGTCAAAAGAGGCTTTTTCCGCGCCCTGCTGGCGCATAAACCACTCCAGTTCAGCGGCTATCTCACGCTCGCTCATCCCCGCCTGTATAAACCGGCGGATATGTTGCGCACCGCGATCGGCAATCCCACAGGCGAGGCGGATTTTCTCTACCTCCTCCGGCATTTTGATTTGCCGCAGTACGTCCGGCGTGGCGCTGACCAACGTTGCATTGAGTTCAGTCTGCCAGCGATGTGCGCTTTCCCAACTCACCTGCTGGCCTTCAAAACCAAGCGTTTGCAGTTGCTCATCGGCAATGAGCTGATTGACGATGGTTGCAAGCGTCTGCGCCGCATCGAGTAAATGTAGCTGGTAGCCTTGCGCACGGGCTTCCACATCCGCGTAATAGCGTGAGTCCACCAGAATGTGCGCGCTCTCACGGCTAATCACCACATAGCCTGATCCGGTGGAGAGTCCCAGATGTGGCTGCTTGTTCTGCCGTGAAGAGAGAAGCACCGCATCAAGCTGTTGTTCCGCAAGCCAGTCGCGCAGCGAAGCGAGTAATGTCATCAGGATTGTCCTTCTTACAGGCTATCGATTAACAATTTGCCTTTGCGGAACATCATCAGACGCAGGAACACCACCATCAGCGCAGTGATGATTGCCCCCAACGCGATCCCCGCCATATAGACGCCGAGGTTAGTAACCAGCGGCCATGCCCAGATAGCAGATTCCGGGAACCACTGCACTGCACCCAGCCAGACAGCGGCGGTGGAACCAACAATCGCACCTACCATATAGGACGGAATGGCGGTGATGGGACTTTCCAGCGCGAACGGAATAGCACCTTCACTGATACCCATAAACGCAAGGAACATGGCGGTTTTGCCCTGTGGATAAAGCTGGGCGTTGAACAGGCGTTTGCCGGTTAAACGACGGTCGATAATGGTCGCCAGGCCCAGACCAATCGGCGGAATAACAATAGCGATAGAACGCGCGGTGACGGGTAGTACGTGGTCTGTCGTAAAGCTGAAGGCAACGAAACCTGCCGCTTTGTTGATTGGCCCCCCCAGGTCAATTGCCGTTGCTGCGGCAATTCCCATTGCGTACATCAGCGCGCCTTTTTCACCTGCTGCCGTCAACATGGCGCGAATGCCACCGTTGATCCAGCCACCAAACGGCGTGATCACGTAATACATCGCCAGCATGACAAAAATGGCGGAAAGAATTGGTAATAAAAAAGTGGTTTTGAACGCTAACAGGAAATCCGGCATCTGGATTTTCTGGTTCATCCATTTCACGAGGTAACCCGCGACAATAGAAATAATCAGCGCGCCAATGAAGGTGGACGGCACGGGCGAAGAGGTCGCCCACTGCATGGTGCTGGGGTCAAAATTCAGCAGTTGCGTGGGCTGGGTAGACATCAACCCGCCGATAAACCCTGCAGGGAACGCCAGTTTGCCACCAATGGAGTTAGCCACAAAGGCGGCGAACATCGGAATGGCAAAGCCAAATAGCACACCGCCAAACGACTGCGACAGCCAGGCAAATTTCAGTAACGAGAGGTCGAAACCGGTAAATTTCCCACTATTGAGCGCATCCATAATGCCAATGTCAGCGGGAATTTTCAGCCAGCTATAAGCAATCAACTGGCTGAAAGCGAGGATCACACCGCCCATAATTAAGGTCGGCACCATGCGTGAAATCCCTGACATCACGTGCTGCGGGAGTTCACCCCAGAAGCTGCTTTTAGAGGCCTGCGGATTCTTAACTGCCGCTGCCGCACCGGATGCGCCAGGCACAACGGTTGCACTGCGTTTTTTAATGGCCATAACAATATCCCTGTAAAAAATTACGCCTGTTCAGCGGCAATCATCTCTTCGATTTCTTTGATGATGCCCGCAGCGTTTTTAATTGCGTCCTGCAAAGTGATTTCATAAACATCGCGTGACTCAAAACGTTCGTTATCTTCCGGGGTAACCGCTACGGAGTGGATGATGATGGTCGCCTCTGCGATATCTTGCGCCGTAAGACGGTTCTGGATGCCATCTGCGCCCTGGGTTTCAATTTTCACTTCATAGCCTGCTTCTACCGCCGCTTCTTCCAGCGCCTGGGCAGCCATAAAGGTGTGCGCCAGCCCCATCGGGCAAGCACACAGGGCAATCAGTTTCTTACTCATCGTTATTTCCTCGCTTGGTTATAGTTAGCGAGTGAAATTATGAACGTGCAAAACAAATCGCTGTTACCAGACAAATAATGCTTTTACTGGATAATTAATCCCGTTATACGGAAGTGTGACGCAGGTCGGCCTTGTGATGAAACACAAAGAAAAATCTAATTAACTCTATGATTTAAATGACTATCGGGAGAGATTCCTCCCGATATGACAGGAAGGTTTTACAGGATGTGGCCTAAGGTCTGGCGTAGATGTGCGCCCGAACCGAGAAGTCCCGGATTGTCATGGACGATGAGATAAACCGGAATATCATGGACATATTCTTTAAAGCGGCCTTTGTCTTCAAAAGCGGCGCGGAAACCAGAAGCTTTGAAGAACTCGAGGAAACGCGGCACGATACCGCCTGCAATATACACACCGCCAAATGTCCCGAGATTGAGCGCCAGATTGCCGCCAAAACGTCCCATTATGACGCAAAACAGCGACAATGCCCGACGACAATCGGTGCAACTGTCGGCCAGTGCACGTTCGGTAATATCTTTCGGCTTGAGATTTTCCGGCAGGCGGTTATCGGCTTTCACAATCGCACGATACAGATTCACCAGCCCAGGGCCAGAAAGCACGCGCTCCGCCGAGACATGGCCAATTTCCGCACGCAGTATTTCGAGGATAATGGCCTCTTCTTCGCTATTTGGCGCAAAATCAACGTGACCGCCCTCACCCGGCAGGCTGATCCAGCGTTTATCTACATGGACCAGATGCGCAACCCCAAGCCCTGTTCCGGCACCGTACACCGCGATTGGTTTACCTTCTACTGGTTCTGCTCCGCCAAACTGGATCAGGTGCTCTTTTTTCAGCATCGGGATCGCCATCGAAACCGCCGTAAAATCATTGATAATTTCCAGATGGCTAAAACCGAGGCTCTTTTTCATTTCAGCAATCGAAAATGCCCAGGTGTGGTTGGTCATTGCCACCCAGTCACCGGTGATTGGGCAAGCGATGGCAATACAGCCGTCTTTCACCTCAACCTTATGTTCTTCGAGATAAACGCGAATGACCGCTTCCAGGCTGGGATAATCAAGCCCTGAATAGGTTTTAGCCTGCGAGATTTCGCCACTGGCAATATCACACAGGGCAAGACGTGCGTTGGTGCCGCCCACATCACCGACTAATGCATACTTTGTCATTCTTCTACTGCTCCGCTAAAGTCAAAAGAATTCTTTCTCACACTGTAAATACCTGGGGGCATAACAACAACGCCGGAAAGGCTGGCTCCCTGTAAATATCGATCTGGGTCACACAATTACTTTATCGTTTCAGCACCAATTGCAGCGATGCCTTTATGCAAGCTGGGCAAACTAAGTATCTGATCCCGCATAAGGAATAGAACATGCTCCATCCGCGAGCCAGAACCATGTTGTTATTATCGCTTCCCGCAGTGGCAATTGGGATTGCGTCCAGTCTTATTCTGATTGTAGTGATGAAAATCGCCTCGGTATTACAGAGTTTGCTCTGGCAACGACTACCGGAAAGTCTGGGGTTAGCTCAGGACTCACCGCTGTGGATCATCGGAATATTAACGCTGACAGGGATCGCGGTAGGACTGGTTATCCGTTTCAGCCAGGGTCATGCCGGGCCAGATCCGGCCAGTGAACCACTGATCGGCGCACCGGTTCCCCCCTCTGCGCTACCGGGACTGATCCTGGCATTAATTCTCGGTCTTGCTGGTGGCGTCAGCCTCGGGCCGGAACATCCGATCATGACCGTTAATATCGCTCTCGCAGTGGCGATTGGCACTCGTCTGTTACCACGAGTTCACCGGATGGAGTGGACTATTTTAGCCTCAGCCGGAACTATCGGCGCGCTGTTTGGTACACCTGTTGCGGCAGCGTTGATATTTTCGCAAACCTTAAATGGCAGTAATGAAGTCCCGCTATGGGATCGGCTCTTTGCACCGTTAATGGCGGCGGCGACTGGTGCTCTGACCACAAGTCTATTTTTTCATCCTCATTTTTCGCTACCCATTGCGCATTACGAACAGATGCAGATGACCGACATCATCAGCGGTGCCATTGTGGCGACGATTGCCATCGCTGCGGGGATGGTTGCTGTGTGGTGTCTGCCACGGTTGCACGCGATGATGCATCAGATTAAAAACCCAGTACTCATGCTGGGAGTTGGCGGTTTTATGCTGGGTATTCTGGGCGTCATCGGCGGACCTGTCTCACTGTTTAAAGGACTGGATGAGATGCAGCAAATGGTGATGAATCAGGCTTTGAGCGCCAGCGATTACTTTTTGCTGGCGCTCATTAAACTTGCCGCCCTGGTTATTGCCGCCGCCAGCGGATTTCGTGGTGGGCGAATCTTCCCGGCCGTGTTTGTTGGCGTAGCGTTAGGGTTGATGCTGCATGAACATGTTCCCGCAGTCCCGGCGGCGATTACCGTTTCCTGCGCTATTCTCGGCATAGTACTGGTGGTGACGCGCGATGGCTGGTTAAGTCTGTTTATGGCGGCGGTCGTTGTACCTGATACCACTTTGCTACCGCTGCTTTGTATCGTCATGCTTCCGGCGTGGCTATTGCTGGCAGGTAAACCAATGATGATTGTGAATCGCCCGAAGCAACAGCCCCCCACGATAAGCTTTAACAAAAAATGCTCTCCCTCACGATTTAAGAGTTATGGCGATGAAACGGGGCTTTACCTCCCCGTAATATTGCGTTAACAGGCCGCTGACGGCTTCGATCGTGAAGGAGAATAACAATGTTCAGGTCACTGTTTCTGGCGGCCGCCCTGATGGTATTTACCCCACTTGCGGCAAACGCAGGTGAAATTACCCTACTGCCATCGATAAAATTACAAATTGGCGATCGCGATCATTACGGTAATTATTGGGACGGTGGTCACTGGCGCGACCGTGATTACTGGCACCGTAATTACGAATGGCGTAAAAACCGCTGGTGGCGTCACGATAATGGCTACCACCGTGGCTGGGATAAGCGTAAAGCGTATGAACGAGGCTACCGCGAAGGCTGGCGCGACCGTGATGATCATCGCGGAAAAGGTCGTGGACATGGGCACCGTCATTAAACACATTCGCCAATGGAGTACGATGCCTGATGCGACGCTGGAGCGTCTTATCAGGCCTACAAACCCGCGCCATTAAACACGTAGGGCGGATAAGGTGTTTACGCCGCATCCGCCAGTGGCACCACATGCGACGCCAGTTGAACTACAACCCTAGTGCCGTTCCCACCAGCAGCCAGATATTCAACGCGACCACCAGTACTACAATCACCCAACCGGTTTGTTTAACCCATTTGCTGTTAACCAGATCGCCCATCAACTTACTGTCACTGGTGAAAATCAACAGTGGCACCAGCGCCAGGGCAATACCAAAACTTAGCAGCACCTGACTCATGACCAGAATCCGCGTCGGATCCAGCCCCATCAGAATAACAATAAAAGATGGCAACATGGTCACGGTACGGCGCACCCACAGCGGAATATGGAAGCGAATGAATCCCTGCATCACTACCTGCCCCGCCAATGTTCCCACCACCGTTGACGAAAGCCCCGCCGCCACCAGACTTAAACCAAAGACCGTCGCGGCAGCATTGCTTAACAGCGGTTGCAGCGTCAGGTAGGCTTCGTCAAGATCAGCGACCCCCGTATGACCGGAAAAATGGAACGCGGCGGCAGCCGTTGCCATCATCGCCAGATTAACAAAACCGGCAATAGTCATGGCAATAGCCACATCCCATTTGGTGGCGGAATAACGTTGTTGACGCGAACCACCATGTAAATGCTGAGTGAGCGAAGAGTGCAAATAAATCACGTGCGGCATAATCGTCGCCCCTAACACGCCAGCCGCCAGGAAGACCGCCTCCGAGGTTGGTAAACTCGGAATCACCATCCCTTTACTCAACTGCGCCAGGTTAGGCTGAGAGAAAATCAGCTCGACAATGTAAGCCGCGGCGACAAACAGCAGTAGCCCGCCAATCACTTTCTCCAGCGGTTTTTGCCCGCGACGTTGCAGCATTAAAATCAGGAAAGTCGCGATACCCGTCAGCACCGCCCCCTGCAACAACGAAACACCAAGAATCAGTTTGAAACCGATCGCTGCGCCAATAAATTCCGCCAGGTCGGTCGCCATCGCAATAATTTCCGCCTGAACCCAATAGAACCACACTACGGGGCGCGGGTAGTGATCGCGGATTTGCTCTGCCAGATTTTTACCGGTGGCTATCCCCAGTTTGGCTGAAAGAATCTGAATCAGCATCGCCATCAGGTTCGCCCAGACAACAACCCATAGCAGTTGATAGCCGAAGCTGGCTCCCGCCTGAATATTGGTCGCAAAGTTACCGGGATCGATATAACCAATCGCTGCAATGAACGCAGGTCCCATTAATGCGAGCCTCATCTTGCGCGCCGCCCGTCCACTGCTACTCTCAACGCGATAGTTTGTCATCTTGTTGTGCCTCTAAAACATAGCCTTTGCTATGTTTCATGCTATGCTAAACGAGAATGATTATCAAATTCATTTAATTGGATTAGGGTGATTTCTCTGATAGGCCAGGATTATGACTACGAAAAGATTGATGAGTTAAATGTTATAATTATGTTTAATGTTAGCACATTTACATAACTTTCAGCTTCCATACACAACATAGCAGAAATGTATAACAGCTCACTATTTTTGAAGCTTGTCACAGGACATCATTATAGTGTGTGTCAGATCTCGTTTTCCTTAACCATGTTACATAGAATGTGCACGGAAACTTAACCTGCCTCATATTTGGAGCAAATATGGACCGCGTCCTTCATTTTGTACTGGCACTAGCCGTTGTTGCGATTCTCGCATTGCTGGCAAGCAGCGACCGCAAAAAAATTCGTATCCGTTATATAATTCAACTGCTTGTTATCGAAGTGTTACTGGCGTGGTTCTTCCTGAACTCTGACGTTGGTCTGGGCTTCGTGAAAGGCTTCTCCGAAATGTTTGAAAAACTGCTCGGGTTTGCCAACGAAGGTACTAACTTTGTCTTTGGTAGCATGAATGATCAAGGCCTGGCGTTCTTCTTCCTGAAAGTGCTGTGCCCAATCGTCTTTATCTCTGCATTGATCGGTATTCTCCAGCACATTCGCGTGTTGCCGGTGATTATCCGCGCGATTGGCTTCCTGCTTTCCAAAGTCAACGGAATGGGCAAGCTGGAATCTTTTAACGCCGTCAGCTCCCTGATTCTGGGTCAGTCCGAGAACTTTATCGCCTATAAAGATATCCTCGGCAAAATCTCCCGTAATCGTATGTACACTATGGCAGCCACGGCGATGTCCACCGTGTCGATGTCCATCGTTGGCGCATACATGACGATGCTGGAACCGAAATACGTGGTTGCAGCGCTGGTACTGAACATGTTCAGCACCTTTATCGTACTGTCGCTGATCAACCCGTACCGTGTTGATGCCAGCGAAGAAAACATTCAGATGTCCAACCTGCACGAAGGTCAGAGCTTCTTCGAAATGCTGGGTGAGTACATTCTGGCGGGCTTCAAAGTAGCCATTATCGTTGCAGCAATGCTAATCGGCTTTATCGCCTTGATCGCAGCACTGAACGCCCTGTTTGCTACCGTGACTGGCTGGTTTGGCTACAGCATCTCCTTCCAGGGCATCCTGGGCTACATCTTCTATCCGATTGCATGGGTGATGGGTGTTCCTTCCAGTGAAGCACTGCAAGTAGGCAGCATCATGGCGACCAAACTGGTTTCCAACGAATTCGTTGCGATGATGGATCTGCAGAAAATTGCCTCTACGCTCTCTCCGCGTGCTGAAGGCATCATCTCTGTGTTCCTGGTATCCTTCGCTAACTTCTCTTCTATCGGGATTATCGCGGGCGCGGTTAAAGGTCTGAACGAAGAGCAAGGTAACGTGGTTTCTCGTTTCGGTCTGAAACTGGTTTATGGTTCTACGCTGGTGAGTGTGCTTTCTGCATCAATCGCAGCACTGGTGCTGTAAGGCAATCCATTAAAAAAGCCGGGGATTATTTATCCCCGGCTTTTTTATCCCTGCTAATCAACTAATGGCTGCGGGCGACCAATTAAATATCCTTGCAGATATTGCACCCCAAGTTTATGCAATAGCGCTTGCTGCTGTTGCGTCTCTACAAACTCTGCAACCACACTTAACGACTTCGCTTTCGCCAGATCGGTAATCGAGCGCACAATCATCGCATCCAGCGTGTTCGTGACGATATCTTTCACAAAGACGCCATCAATCTTGATGATATCGGCCTTCAAACGTTTTAACCGCTCGTAGTTGGCATAGCCAGTGCCAAAGTCATCAATCGCAATACGGAAGCCAAATTTATGCAGTTGTTCAATGTTATACATACTGCTTTCTGCGTTAGAAAACGCCTGCTCCTCGGTGATTTCGAGAATGACAGCCTCCGGGGAGATGTGATAACGCTTAAACAGGCGAATAATCCGTCCGGCGATATTTTTTTGTAGCAGAGTGAGCGGCATTAAATTTACCGAATATCGCGGTCCTTTTTTGTCACAAGGGTGAGTTGCCAGCCACTTCAACAGGGATTCCAGCACCTGCAAATCGAAACGCGCGCTTAGGTTAAACTGGGCGATAAGTGGCAGAAATTTATCCGGCGTCATAATGCCGCCGTCATATTTCAGACGAGCAAGGATCTCATCATAGCCTTGTCCCTCTTTGTTACGAATGGGCTGGGCGTAGAGAAGCAAATCACCATTATCTAATGCTTTACGAATGGTGTTCAGCAATAGCACCTGTTTGGTAGTCTGCCCGGACGCCATCTCCTCTCGATTATCCAACGCCAGAACGTGATGATGAACGCAGGATTGTTCCGCCAGCCAGCTTAACTGCCCCAGCATGGGCTGCAGGGTTTCCTGATTGCCATCAAAACGCCCCCAGGCCGCGCCGTAGCCCATATCCAGGCCGGTGTTGTTCCAGTGAATCTGCCGACTATTGAGGACATTAACCATATGCTGTAGCCGCCCTTCCGTTTCCGGCCCGGTCAGTACCAGCAGCAATTCACTGCCCGGTAGTTGATACAACTTTTCGTTTTCCTGCATCAACGGTAGCAGTGTACGGTAAATTGAGCGGATGCAATGAACGCGCATCACCAGACCGTAATGACGACTCATAAACTCAAGATTATCAATACGCAGGCAGCAAAAACTCTTTCCGGCCTCTTGCTCTTGCGATTGCTCCAACGCGCGAAAGTTGGGTAATAGCGTTAAAGGGTCGGTCAGCGCCTGCAAATGCCAGCGACGGTTAAGCCATTCACTACGATAATAAATGCGCACCATGTAGAGCAGGCAAACGCTAAAAGAAATCAGTACCGCCAGAATAAATGCCAGCGAATATTCTGTTTCCACCCCTTGTAAAAAGTTCTGGTTGTAATTCAGGAGGAAAAGAGTCGAGACAGCCCAGGTGAGATTTAAAAACGGATAGCGAAGTTTACCGACACCAAGAGTAAAGATGATAAAGAAAACGGGCACCAGATAACCGGCAATGAAGTCGTTTTCATAAGGCGTACACATCAGAAGTAGCAGCACGGTAAGAACAGCAAGCCAGCTTAAGGTAAATGCACGTTTCTCTTTGTTCAGTGACGGTGCGATATCTCTGCGCCACAATATCTGCGCAAAGTGGGGGCTTACAATCATGCGAGTGAGATAGTAAAAGAACATGTTGTAAATCAACACCGCAGTGAAAAGGCTAAGCAAATCAACGACCGTGAAAATAGCATCTGCATCCCCGAAAAATGTCGATATTTTTAGCGGGAAATCAAAGAAGTTGCCTACAAGATACATGCTGCATTTGATGCCGATCGGCGTCACCAAACCAAGCCAGAAGAGACGTTGCCAGACGTTTCGGGTGGTCAAGCCATAACGCCAACGCGTTCCCAACTGCCAGCGTAATATTGCACAGGCACACAACACAGCGAAAGTCTGGCTGCCAAGCATGACAGCGGTTTGCAAAAATGAGAGATGAAAATTCCACAGATTAGTGCAAAACATCCCGCATAAAACGGGAACGACACCACGCCAGCCAAAGATGAACACTATTGACAGCATTACGCACAGAGGCATCCACGCCAGAAAGATATAACTGGAATGGATAACTGCAAGTGGCGAAATAAAACGAGATAGCTGAATAAGTACCACGGTGAGCGTAAACGCCAGTGTGAATATCTTGATATTTTTTATCAGGTTATGCTCCACAAACATGAGTACACTACTCTCACTGATCGGGTTTTTCAGGCACACAAATAATAAGTTTATTCGCATCGCGAAGCAAACAGGGGCCGGCCTGCTGCTGTTTTTTTGTCCAGTGATGTTTTCACCAGGCGGCGCTAACCCGGGCGTGGACTGTATTACAAAAGCGGCAAAAAGCAGAGACAAAAAACCCCCGCTTCGCAGCGAGGGTTTGAAATTTGGTGGAGCTAAGCGGGATCGAACCGCTGACCTCTTGCATGCCATGCAAGCGCTCTCCCAGCTGAGCTATAGCCCCACGAGGCGTTTACGTACCAAATTTGCTGGGTGCAAAATTTGGTGGAGCTAAGCGGGATCGAACCGCTGACCTCTTGCATGCCATGCAAGCGCTCTCCCAGCTGAGCTATAGCCCCGTCACGTAAAGCTTGTCGAGTTGACGGGCGGCATCATATGAATTCCGCCCTTATGTGTCAACGGCAAATTGCAGCACCTGGTTTCAATCGCTGAAAAATCAGGCAAATGAACATTTTTGGATTACGTCTCGCATTCAGTAGTTATTCATATCACGGTTTCCTGTAAATTGATGCTATAAAATGAACACTTAATAGACCCACAACTATTCAGGGAATTGTTATGTTCAAGGAGAGGATGACGCCAGATGAACTTGCCAGACTGACCGGTTATAGCCGCCAGACCATTAATAAATGGGTACGCAAGGAAGGCTGGACGACATCACCAAAACCAGGCGTCCAGGGTGGCAAGGCCCGACTGGTACACATCAATGAACAGGTTCGTGAATATATTCGCAATGCAGAACGCCCACAGTGTCAGGGAGAAATACCCGCCCTGTCTGGCGATGCGCCGCTTGAAGTGCTGTTAGCGACGCTGGCGAAAGAGATGACGGCAACTGAACAAAAACAGTTTACATCCTTGCTTCTGCGGGAAGGGATTATCGGGTTATTACAACGCTTAGGGATTCGCAACAGCAAATAATATGAAAAGATTACGCAATAAAATGACCACCGAAGAACTGGCGGAATGCCTCGGCGTGGCTAAACAAACCGTTAACCGCTGGATTAGAGAAAAAGGCTGGAAAACGGAAAAATTTCCCGGCGTGAAGGGCGGCCGTGCCAGACTTATTCTGATCGATACGCAGGTTTGCGAGTTTATTCAAAACACACCGGCCTTCCATAACACGCCGGTTTTTCTCGAGGCCGAAGAACCTCTTGCTGAATACGCACCTGGTATGCGAACTCCGGCTTACCGGCAAATAATCAGCGCGATAGACAATATGACTCATAGTGAGCAAGAAAAAGTTGCGCAGTTTTTATCGCGTGAAGGGATTCGCAATTTCCTTGCCCGTCTCGACATTGACGAATCAGCATAAATAATAAGTAAAAAACGGCAGGATATTATCTCCTGCCGTTTATCTTTTAAGTATTAATTACTGCTGGTTTTCGCGTTCAGCAATAAATGCCAGCGCTTTATTGATGCGCTCAATGCTGCGTGCTTTGCCAATTGCGTGAACCGTAACATCCAGCGCCGGAGACTGGCCCGCACCGGTAACAGCTACGCGCAGCGGCATACCGACTTTTCCCATACCCACTTCCAGCTCATCCGCTGTTGCCTGAATAGCGTGGTGAACATTTTCAGCCGTCCAGTCAGTAATTGCAGACAGTTTGTCACGTACCACTTCCAGCGGCTGGCGAGCGACCGGGCGCAGATGTTTTTTCGCTGCATCAGCATCAAACTCGGCAAAATCTTCGTAGAAATAATGGCAACTTTGTGCCATCTCTTTCAGGGTTTTGCAGCGTTCACCCAGCAGTTTCACCAGTTCCGCCAGTTGCGGGCCGTTGCGGGTATCAATATTTTCCTGCTCGATATGCCACTGTAAATGAGTAGCGACATACTCCGGCGGCAACGCGTTAATGTAATGATGGTTTAGCCACAGCAGTTTGTCTGTGTTAAACGCACTGGCAGATTTGCTAACCGCGTTCAGGGTGAAGTATTTGATCATTTCTTCACGGGTGAAGATTTCCTGATCGCCGTGGGACCAGCCCAGACGTACCAGATAGTTCAGCAACGCTTCTGGCAGGTAACCATCGTCGCGATACTGCATTACGCTGACCGCACCGTGGCGTTTGGACAGTTTTTTACCGTCATCACCGTTGATCATAGAAACGTGCGCGTAAACAGGTACTGGCGCTTTCAGGGCTTTCAGAATGTTGATCTGACGCGGTGTATTGTTGATATGGTCTTCACCACGGATTACGTGGGTGATTTCCATATCCCAGTCATCAACAACCACACAGAAGTTATAGGTCGGAGAACCATCGGTACGGCGGATAATCAGATCATCCAGCTCCTGGTTACTGAACTCGATCGGACCACGGATCTGATCGTCAAAAACAACGGAACCTTCCTGCGGATTAGCAAAACGCACGACGCACGGTTCATCATCAGCATGATGTTCATGACTGTGGCGGCAGCGACCGTCATAACGCGGCTTCTCGCCTTTTGCCATCTGCTCTTCACGCAGTGCTTCCAGACGCTCTTTAGAGCAGTAGCATTTATAGGCCGTCCCCTCTTCCAGCATCTGATCGATAACCGCGTTATAGCGATCAAAACGTTTGGTCTGGAAGTACGGACCTTCATCCCACTCCAGACTCAGCCAGTTCATGCCATCCATAATGGCTTCGATAGCTTCCGGCGTGGAACGCTCAAGATCGGTGTCTTCAATACGCAGCACAAACTCACCACCGTGGTTACGTGCAAAAAGCCAGGAGTAAAGAGCAGTACGCGCGCCGCCAACGTGCAGATAGCCTGTTGGGCTTGGCGCGAAGCGAGTTTTGATTTTCATGAAATGGCCTTACGTTTAGAAAGATGCCGACAACCGGCAAATCCTGGAAAAATTGAGTGGGCGATATTCTATCACTCCAGCCTGATTCCTCAATGTAGTTCGGGTTGCTACATGATGCATTATTGTTTTCGGTGAGAAATTGCGCAACACGGTCTGTTTTGCGATCATCCTGCTTAAATTTACGACGAACGAACAATTTCTTTGGAAAAGGCGTTGACTCATTTTGAACTCTCCCTATAATGCGACTCCACACAGCGGGGGTGATTAGCTCAGCTGGGAGAGCACCTCCCTTACAAGGAGGGGGTCGGCGGTTCGATCCCGTCATCACCCACCAACTACTTTATGTAGTCTCTGCCGTGTAGCAAGAAATTGAGAAATGGGTGATTAGCTCAGCTGGGAGAGCACCTCCCTTACAAGGAGGGGGTCGGCGGTTCGAACCCGTCATCACCCACCACTTTCTCGTCAGCTAAATTTCTTGTAAAAATGTGAAGTACCGAAGTGGGTGATTAGCTCAGCTGGGAGAGCACCTCCCTTACAAGGAGGGGGTCGGCGGTTCGATCCCGTCATCACCCACCACTTCGGGTCGTTAGCTCAGTTGGTAGAGCAGTTGACTTTTAATCAATTGGTCGCAGGTTCGAATCCTGCACGACCCACCAATGTAAAAAAGCGCCCTAAAGGCGCTTTTTTGCTATCTGTGATTTGCGAAATTGCCTGATGCGCTTCACTTATCACACCTACTATTTCCGGCAATTCCTGTCCCCTCACCTACTGTGTCAATGCTGCCAACAGCTTAACCATCGCAGGCGTCACCTGCTGTGTTTCATAAACAATATATAAATCCGCAGGGATGCGCTCTTTGAGCGGACGGAAAATGACACCTGGCCAGTTCATTTGTGCGTAGCTGTCCGCTATCAATGTGATACCAATACCCATACTGACCATGGCGAGTACCGTTTGCGGTTCATTAACTTCACGAATAACAACCGGTGAAAATCCCACCTGCTGGCAAACTCGCTGCAAAAAATCCCAGTCAGTGTACACAGGCGGCATTGTAACAAAATACTCGTCACGTAGCGCCTCCAGTGGGACGGTAGAAAATGATGAGAGATGATGCTCTTCAGGCATCGCCACCAGAAACGCCGATTCATGCAACCGTAAGCTGGTAAAACCTGCCGGTGGTTCTGTCGCCATTCGCCAGATCCCGGCATCGAGTTCACGTCGTTCCAGCAGGGCCATTTGCATCGCGGGCATCTTTTCGCGAAAAAGAACTTCAACGTTAGGATTTTCCCTGAGGAATCGCCGCATAACCGGGCGCATCCGTCCCCACATTGCCGTTCCCACTACGCCGAGTTCAATCCGCCCTGCTTCTCCCCGACCTATTTGTTCAACCCGAGCCAATACATTATTTGCATTCACCAGCAATCGACGCGATTCTTCCATCAAGATTTTGCCCGCGTGTGTCAGTACGACGCTGCGCGAATGGCGAATAAAAAGCTGCGTGCCGAGTTGATTTTCCAGCTCTTTAATATGAATACTGAGCGGAGGCTGAGACATATTTAAACGTGCTGCTGCGCGGCCAAAATGCAACTCTTCCGCTACGGCAAGAAAATAACGGAGCAACTTAAGATCTGTTCTGTATACGCGTTCCATAATTAAGTGCTCCATATAATAAATACATCGTATTAAATTATCATGGCATAAAGTATTTCACCACCAGATATCCGACATACATAAACACAATGGATAATATACCCGGTAATACATTTGGTACAGGAATAGGCAAGCGCACGATTGTAAATAAAGCACCAATACCAAAACCAACGCCGGAAGAAAATAAAATATCTTTCACTAATTAACCTTTATCATAAAAGCAGCTCTGAAGAGCAGAGCTGCGAATCCTTTTAATGACTCACCGCTTGATGCTTTATCTTTTCAGGGTCATGATTATATTTAAACCCAAAGAAAAATATCACTGCGAGAAAAAGAGCATATCCTGCAAACACCAGCCAGATAGTTTGCCAGTCTTTTACGCCATCTACCGAGAAGTAATCCACTGCCATACCACTCAGAATCGAGCCAACCCATGCGCCGACACCATTTACCATGGTCATAAAGAGCCCCTGCGCGCTGGCACGGATGCTGGAATCAACTTCCTGTTCGACAAATACCGAACCAGAAATATTGAAGAAATCAAATGCACAGCCGTAAACAATCATCGACAGCAGCAGCAAAATAAAGCCGGTTGGTGACGGATCTCCATAGGCGAAGAAGCCAAAGCGCAGCGTCCAGGCCACCATACTCATCAGCATGACGGTTTTGATGCCAAAACGCTTCAAAAAGAACGGAATCGTCAAAATGAAACCGACTTCAGCCATCTGTGAAACTGACAGTAAAATGGAGGGATATTTCACCACGAAGCTATCAGCAAACTCAGGGTTACGGGCGAAATCATGCAGGAATGGATTACCAAAAACGTTGGTAATTTGCAGTACCGCACCCAGCATCATGGCAAAGAGGAAAAAGATGGCCATGCGTGGATTTTTAAACAGCACGAAAGCATCCAGACCCAGCTTGCTGGCAAGCGACGTGGTCGATTTTTTCTCCGCAACCGGAATCTTAGGCAAAGTCAGCGCATAAGCCGACAGCAGCAATGACGCACCAGACGCAACATACAACTGCAGGCTGCTCAATTCCAGATGCAGTAAGCTGACCGCCCACATCGCGACAATAAATCCTACCGTACCAAAAACGCGAATGGGCGGGAAAGCAGATACGGGGTCAAGCCCTGCCTGAGCAAGACAGGAATACGAGACGCTGTTCGATAATGCGATAGTCGGCATAAATGCCATCGCATTAATTAACATCACCCAAAACATCGTATCCGGATCACTCACCGACGCCGCATAAAAAAGTACACCAGCGCACACCAGATGACACAGCATATATGCACGTTCAGCGCGCAGCCATTTGTCCGCGATGATCCCCATAATACCGGGCATAATGATCGCGGCGATACCTTTGGAGCCATAGACCATACCGACGTTCGCGCCGGTGAAATGAAGGGTATTAATCATGTAAGATCCAAGGGTAACCAACCAGCTCCCCCAGATAAAATATTGCAAAAAGGACATTACCTTTAAGCGCATAGCGATGCTCATAATCGTTTCCTTGTCGCATCATATGGCCTCACCCGCGAGGCCGTTTCTTATTGTTTTTCTCAGGCAATTTTGCGCAGAAAGCCGCAAATAAGGTTGATGAAGTTCTGCTTAGAGAGCTCCGCAGCCGCCAGCGTTTGGGCATGTGACAATTTCACATCGCTTAAACCTTCCGCCATATTGGTAATCGCAGAGACCGCAACTACTTTAAGGTCGCAATGGCGAGCTGAAATAACCTCAGGCACCACAGACATACCAACAACATCCCCACCAATAATTTGCATCATGCGAATTTCCGCCGCAGTCTCGAAATTCGGCCCCGGATACGAGACGAACACGCCCTCCGTCAGAGGGAATCCCTCTTCTTTCGCCACTTTTTGTAACAGTGCACGGTATTCCGCATCGTAGGCATTTGCCAGTGAGAAGAAACGCTCTCCAAAACGATCATCGTTAAGACCCACCATCGGCGTACCTGGCATGGTGTTGATATGATCTTTCAATGCGACCAGGCTGCCTGCCCCCACTTCCGGACGCAGTGAGCCTGCCGCATTGGTGCAGAACAGTAGCTCGCAGCCCAGCAGCTTAAAGGTACGAATTGCGTCAGTCATGATGGTCATTCCACGACCCTCGTAGAAATGTCCGCGACCTTTCATACATACCACCGGTACGCCCTGGAGATGGCCCAGCACTAACTCCCCCGCATGACCATGTACCGTACTTACCGGGAAACCTGGCAGCTTTTCGTAGGAAATTGCGACAGCGTTCTCAATCTGATCGGCCAGCGCGCCCAGCCCGGAACCTAAAATAAAGGCCACTCGTGGCGTGAAATTAGGTTTATAAGTCTTGATAATATCTACGCAAAACAGCGAGTTATGAGAAAATTGAACCTGAGACATATATATCCTTTTTCTGTAGGGTGGAATCTAACGCCTTTTTATAGCGAGGTTGTCCCGGCTCTTACCAATACACTTTTCTCACGCATTCAATAGCGATTCGATATCGATGGATTTATATCTTTTCTCTATTAATCAATGGTAAAAACTGTATTGGCGATATTAATTCCTTTGCATTAACAATATATCGTTTTTAACAAACCACTTTATTAAGCAATCTACTAATAACGATCAGCATAGGGATTTATGCTATGAAAAAACATCTTTTAACTCTGACTCTATCCTCTATATTAGCGATACCTGTTATATCTCATGCAGAATTTAAAGGCGGTTTTGCAGATATCGGCGTGCATTATCTGGACTGGACCAGTCGGACTACCGAAAAATCGTCAACAAAATCACACAAAGATGATTTTGGTTATCTTGAAATTGAAGGTGGCGCTAACTTTAATTGGGGAGAAATGTACGGGTTCTTCGACTGGGAAAACTTCTATAACGGTCGCCATAATAAACCAGGTAGCGAGCAGCGTTATACCTTTAAAAATACCAACCGTATTTACCTGGGTGACACCGGATTTAATCTTTACCTGCACGCGTATGGTACCTACGGATCTGCAAATCGCGTGAATTTCCACGACGATATGTTCCTGTACGGTGTCGGCTACAATTTCACCGGCAGCGGTTGGTGGTTCAAACCGTTCTTTGCTAAGCGTTATACAGATCAAACCTATTACACTGGCAACAACGGCTATGTAGCCGGCTGGGTTGCAGGTTACAACTTTATGCTGGGCAGTGAGAAATTCACTCTCACCAACTGGAACGAGTACGAGTTTGACCGTGACGCTACCTATGCGACGGGTAATGGCGGTAAAGAAGGGCTGAACGGCGCAGTTGCACTGTGGTGGAATGCAACATCACACATCACTACGGGGATTCAGTATCGATATGCGGATGACAAACTGGGCGAAGATTTTTACCAGGATGCGATAATCTACTCCATCAAATTTAACTTCTGATTAATTACTGCCGGGGCTCCCGGCAGTATGAATTCATTCTATATCTGATACAACGGATCCCCTTCCCGCTCAGCCATTAGCGCATGACCCTGGTCTCGTACCACATCCCATAACGCTTCAGCGGCAGTGGAAAGTGAACGGTTCTTCCTGCGCACCAACATCAACTGGCGTTCCACCACCGGCGTAATACGCTTTACCACCAGTGGGCTACCTTCAGGTAATGGCAGCGCCAGTGCGGGAAGAATACTGATGCCGATGCCTGCGGCTACCATCGGGAACAACGTCGCCGGATGACCAATCTCCTGCACAATATTCGCCTGAATACCGTTGCGCGCCAGCGCTGCATCAATCAGCGGTCGGCTGCCTGACGCGTAATCCTGCAACACCAGTTTCGCTCCCTGTAATGCCTGCCAGGGTACATAATCTTCCGCGGCCAGAGAGCTATCGCGATGGCAAAGCAAGAAGAAAGGCTCGGAAAGAATCGCTTCACATTGCAGATCGCCCACTGGGCCTGGATCGATGACGATGCCAAAATCGACATCTCCCTGGCGAATACTTTCCATCACCCACTGCTGCGGACGATCGTGCAGGACAAACTGAATATCTGGATAGCGGCGATGGCTTTCAGCAATGCATTGCGGAATAAGATGCGCGGAAATGGTCTGGCTGGCAGCGACCCGAACTTTTCCGCTCAGTTGTTGCCCCATACGCCCGGTATCGCGCAACGTGCTGTTTAGTTCATCCAGCAGTCGCTCAAGACGCAAAGCCAACTGCAGCCCTGCATCTGTAAGCACCACTTCACGCGTGGTTCTGTCCAGCAGGCGAACACCCGTATGGTTTTCCAGCTCCTTCACACTGTGACTCACTGCCGACTGGCTCAGGCCAATACGCTCTCCTGCGCGACTAAAACTTTTCTCCTGCGCTACTGTGACGAAAACCTTTAATTGTTTTAAAGAATAATTCATCTATTTTCTTCATAAATGGATGCAATAAATCAATTTTATTTCTCAAACTGGAAGAAGCACAATAGAACCATCGATCATCTGGAGTCTTTATGAAACTTTTTCGTATCCTCGATCCTTTCACCTTAACCCTGATCACAGTGGTATTACTGGCTTCCTTCTTCCCGGCCAGAGGCGATTTCGTCCCGTTCTTTGAAAATCTGACTACGGCAGCTATTGCCCTGCTGTTCTTTATGCACGGCGCAAAATTGTCGCGTGAAGCGATTATCGCTGGCGGTAGTCACTGGCGGCTACATTTGTGGGTAATGTGCAGCACCTTCGTGCTGTTCCCAATTCTGGGCGTGCTGTTTGCCTGGTGGAAACCGGTAAATGTCGACCCGATGCTCTACTCCGGTTTTCTCTATCTGTGCATTCTTCCGGCTACCGTGCAGTCCGCAATTGCCTTTACCTCAATGGCGGGTGGTAATGTCGCGGCTGCAGTTTGCTCTGCGTCAGCATCCAGTCTGCTGGGGATTTTCCTTTCGCCGTTGCTGGTTGGTGTGGTGATGAATGTTCACGGTGCAGAGGGTAGCCTCGAGCAGGTCGGTAAGATTATGCTGCAACTGTTGCTGCCGTTTGTGTTGGGGCATCTTTCCCGCCCGTGGATTGGTAACTGGGTGGCGCGCAATAAAAAGTGGATTGCGAAAACCGATCAAACATCCATTCTGTTGGTGGTTTATACGGCATTTAGCGAAGCAGTCGTTAACGGTATCTGGCATAAAGTCGGCTGGGGATCGCTATTGTTTATTGTGGTGGTTAGTTGCGTGCTGTTGGCTATTGTGATTGTGATTAACGTCTTTATGGCGCGCCGACTGGGTTTCAATAAGGCGGATGAAATCACTATCGTCTTCTGTGGCTCGAAAAAGAGTCTGGCGAATGGTATCCCAATGGCAAACATTCTGTTCCCGACATCGGTGATCGGTATGATGGTGCTGCCATTGATGATTTTCCATCAGATCCAACTGATGGTTTGCGCGGTACTGGCGCGTCGTTACAAGCGCCAGACCGGGCAGTTACAGTCGCAGCAGGAAAGCCACGGAAAGGTTTAAAGCGGGCGCTTCAGGGGCTGGACCAGTTGCGTCAGCCCCTCCGTTTTAATCAGCAGCGTGATTTGCATTAGCTCACCGAGTTTCCCTGCCGGAAATTCATCTTTGCGGGCAAACCACAGCAGATACTCCTCCGGCAGGTCAATTAAGCGACGCCCTTTGTACTTGCCAAACGGCATTATCGTATTGGCTATTTCAATCAACTGCTCTTTTTCCATCTCAGTTGCCCAGCAAACGCAGCATTTCAGCTTCGTCGATCACTTCAATGCCCAGTTCCTGCGCTTTCGCCAGTTTAGAACCTGCGGCTTCTCCGGCAATCACCAGGTCGGTTTTCTTCGACACGCTGCCCGCCACTTTCGCGCCCAGTTCGACCAGGCGAGCTTTAGCGTCATCACGCGACATCTGACTTAAGCTACCCGTGAGCACCACCGTTTTACCAGCAAACGGGCTGTCGATCTCTTCCGCGTTGATGACTACCGGCGCAGGCCAGTGAACGCCTTCCGCCAGCAGTTCACTGATGACATTACGGTTACTTTCTTCGGCAAAGAAGTTGTGCACATGAGATGCGACGACAATTCCAACATCGGGCACTTTTTGCAGCTCTTCAATCGAAGCCGCTTCCAGCGCTTCCAGCGTGCCGAAATATGCCGCCAGACCTGATGCCGTTGCCTCACCGACTTCGCGGATGCCAAGCGCATAAAGGAAGCGGGCAAAGGTGGTTTCTTTCGCTTTTTCCAGTGCGTTAACCACGTTTTGCGCCGATTTCGGCCCCATTCTCTCCAGCCCGGTGAGCTTACCCGCCGTTAACTTGAACAGATCCGCAGGCGTATGGACATATTCTTTTTCAACCAACTGGTCGATGATTTTGTCTCCCATACCGTCAACGTCCATCGCGCGACGGGAAACAAAGTGTTTCAGCGACTCTTTACGCTGGGCGGCACAAATCAAACCACCAGTACAGCGAGCCACAGCCTCGCCTTCCACTCGTTCCACATCAGAACCGCATACCGGGCAATGCGTCGGGAATACTACCTCACGAGTATCTTCCGGGCGTTCAGAAAGCACCACGTTAACCACTTGCGGGATCACGTCGCCAGCACGGCGAATCACCACTTTATCGCCAATACGTAAGCCAAGACGTTCGATTTCATCGGCATTGTGTAGGGTGGCGTTGCTCACCAGCACACCCGCGACATGGACAGGTTCGAGACGTGCAACAGGCGTAATCGCGCCAGTACGCCCAACCTGAAACTCGACGTCACGCACAAAAGTCATCTGCTCCTGTGCCGGAAATTTAAACGCCACTGCCCAACGAGGGGCGCGCGCAACAAAGCCAAGCTGTTCCTGCTGCGCCAGGGAGTTGACCTTAATTACCACGCCGTCGATATCAAAGCCCAGCGTCGGGCGGTCTTCTTCTACTTTATGGTAGAACGCCAGCACCTCTTCCGCCGATTCGCATAACGTGACGCGATCGCTGACCGGTAATCCCCACTTTTTAAATTGCAGTAAACGACCAAGATGAGTATCTGGCAGCTCACCGCCTTCCAGCACGCCAACGCCGTAGCAGAAGAAAGTGAGCGGCCGCTTGGCTGTGATACGCGGATCAAGCTGACGCAATGAACCTGCCGCCGCATTACGTGGGTTAGCAAACACTTTTCCGCCCGTGCGTCGCGCATCTTCGTTGATCTTTTCGAAGCCCGCCTGCGGCAGGAACACTTCACCACGCACTTCCAGACGCGCCGGGATATTCTCACCGTGTAGTTTCAGCGGAATGGCGCGAATAGTACGGACGTTAGATGTGATGTCTTCCCCGGTAGTGCCATCGCCACGGGTTGCTGCGCTCACCAGTACGCCATTCTCATACAGAATGCTGACGGCAAGGCCATCGAGCTTCAGCTCACAGCACCAGGTCACTTTTTCGTTACTTTTCAGACGATCCTGAACGCGTTTGTTGAAAGCAAGAAAACTCTCTTCATCAAAAACGTTATCCAGCGACAGCATCGGTACTTCATGACGGATCTGGCTGAAAGCCGCTAACGGTGCTGCACCAACACGTTGAGTGGGTGAATCAGGGGTAATCAGTTCTGGATGTTTGGCTTCCAGCTCGCGCAGTTCGCGCATCAGGCGATCGTATTCAGCGTCAGGAATTTCCGGCGCATCCATCACATGATAAAGATATTCATGATGACGAAGCACCGTTCGCAGTTCTGTCAGTTGTTGTTCGATTGATTCCATATCGCACCATCAATGCTAAAAACCCCCCGACAAGCGGGGGGTCGAAGAGAAGTTGATTTAATTTAAGTGTATCAGGCGTTAGCGTCTTTCACTTCGCGGATGATGTCCTGATACTCGCGCAGTTTCTGCGGAGTCATCATACGGCGCTGATCATCAAGCACCACGCCGCCCACTTCATCAGCGATATGCTGCGCAGATTGCAGCATCAGCTTGAAGTTTTGCAGTTCATCACCATAAGACGGCACCTGCATAAAGATAGTGACACCCGGTGTAGTGAAATCCTTCATTTCAGGATCAAATGTTCCCGGTTTCACCATATTCGCCAGGCTGAATAACGCCGGGCCACTGCCGTCCGGGCTAAGATGACGATGGTAAATATTCATATCGCCAAAGATAAAGCCCGCCTGCTGAATGCTGTTAAGAAGCAGTTCACCATTCAGCTCGTTACCGTGATGCGCTGCGACGTTCATAATGATCACCGCTTCTTTGCGCTTCGGCTTATCCATGACAGGCACCGGTTCAGCCACAGGCTCAGGCTGCGGTGCTGCTACGGGTTCCGCAGCCTGGAAAGCCTGCTGCGCCGGTTGTGGCGCTGGCTGTGTCGGCTGCGGAGCTGACTGTACCTGCGAAGCAACAGGCTGTTCAGGCTGCGGCGGGTAGGCCGGCTGCTGTACTGGCTGTGGTTGCTGAACAGGATGCGCTGAATGCGGAGCATGTTGCGGCGATACCTGCGCTTCAGGCGGCTGCTGAACCGGTTGACGCGGCTGCGCAGACGCATAAGGCGGTTGGTACTGGTGTTGCGGCGACGGACGAGCAGCCTCATGCTCCTGGGCGTTAGCCGGGGCATGATTTACGCGGTGAACACGAACCTCACCAACGCCCTCATCATCTTCGACATCCTCGTCATAAGAATCGTCGTCACGTTTTGACTTCATTCGTTTTAATGGCCGATCGCGGAACATAGAAGATCGTTCTTTACGGCTGGTCCAGAAACCATGTACCAGTAAAGCGATTATGGCGATCGCGCCAACAATGATTAATATCAGACGCAAATCCTGCATCATTATATTCTCTGTTGTTCTAACACCTTGCCACCACGGCAAACATTTACTCACTAAGAGTATTTGCCGATTACCTCAAGTGCAAGTGCACTCTTAACTTTCACAGCACAAAGATAGATGAAATCGTGCTTTTTGCTGTTTTTTCGAACATATCCTAACTGTCCATTGCGCAATTACCCGGTAAAATACGCAGAATTTTCCTGGGATTGGTCAAAAGGAGCATATCCTGATTATGATTTCAACATTCACATCTTCCCCACGCAGCGGTTTTTACTATTTTGCGCAAGGCTGGAAGCTCGTCTCGCAACCCGGGATTCGGCGTTTTGTTATTTTACCTCTGTTGGTCAATATTTTGTTGATGGGAAGTGCATTCTGGTGGCTCTTTACTCAACTGGATGCCTGGATCCCATCATTAATGAGCCACGTGCCTGACTGGCTGCAATGGTTGAGCTATTTGCTGTGGCCTGTCGCGGTTATCTCCGTTCTACTGGTTTTTGGCTATTTTTTCTCAACTATTGCGAACTGGATTGCCGCACCGTTTAACGGTTTATTGGCTGAACAGTTGGAAGCCAGGCTGACAGGCGCTACGCCGCCGGATACCGGCATCTTTGGCATCATGAAAGATGTGCCGCGAATTATGAAACGCGAATGGCAAAAATTTGCCTGGTATCTGCCACGCGCCATCGTATTGCTGATCCTCTACTTCATCCCGGGCATCGGGCAAACCGTCGCGCCAGTACTGTGGTTCCTGTTCAGTGCCTGGATGTTAGCCATTCAGTACTGCGACTATCCGTTCGACAACCACAAAGTGCCGTTCAAAGAGATGCGCACTGCCCTGCGCACGCGCAAAATCACCAATATGCAGTTTGGCGCATTAACCAGCCTGTTCACGATGATCCCGGTGCTCAACCTGTTCATCATGCCAGTGGCCGTCTGTGGCGCGACAGCAATGTGGGTCGATTGTTATCGCGCTAAACATGCATTGTGGAAGTAACAGTCTCCTGGTTATTTTGTAAACTTTTTGTATGGAAGAGGGGTGGCTTATGCCACCCTTATTCCATCTTGCAAGCCATTATTTCCCTTCTGCATATAGATATGCTAAATCCTTACTTCCGCATATTCTCTGAGCGGGTATGCTACCTGTTGTATCCCAATTTCATACAGTTAAGGACAGGCCATGAGTAAGATTTTTGAAGATAACTCGCTGACTATCGGTCACACACCGCTGGTTCGCCTGAATCGCATCGGTAACGGACGTATTCTGGCGAAGGTGGAATCTCGTAACCCCAGCTTCAGCGTTAAGTGCCGTATCGGTGCCAATATGATTTGGGATGCCGAAAAACGCGGCGTGCTGAAACCCGGCGTTGAATTGGTTGAACCAACCAGCGGCAACACAGGTATTGCTCTGGCTTATGTGGCTGCCGCTCGCGGTTACAAACTCACCCTGACCATGCCAGAAACCATGAGTATTGAACGCCGCAAACTGCTGAAAGCTCTGGGCGCAAACCTGGTGTTGACCGAAGGCGCGAAAGGCATGAAAGGCGCAATTCAAAAAGCAGAAGAAATTGTCGCCAGCAACCCAGAAAAATATCTGCTGCTGCAACAATTCAGCAACCCGGCGAATCCAGAAATTCATGAAAAAACCACCGGTCCGGAGATCTGGGAAGATACCGATGGTCAGGTTGATGTATTTATTGCTGGTGTCGGTACTGGCGGTACGCTGACCGGCGTCAGCCGCTACATTAAAGGCACCAAAGGCAAGACTGATCTCATCTCTGTCGCCGTTGAGCCAACCGACTCTCCCGTTATCGCCCAGGCGCTGGCAGGTGAAGAAATCAAACCCGGCCCGCATAAAATCCAGGGCATAGGTGCTGGCTTTATCCCGGCTAACCTTGATCTTAAACTGGTCGATAAAGTTATTGGCATCACCAATGAAGAAGCTATCTCTACCGCACGTCGTCTGATGGAAGAAGAAGGCATTCTTGCTGGGATCTCTTCTGGCGCGGCGGTTGCCGCTGCATTGAAGCTGCAAGAAGATGAAAGCTTTACCAATAAGAATATTGTGGTTATTCTGCCATCATCGGGTGAACGTTATTTAAGCACTGCATTATTTGCCGATCTCTTTACCGAGAAAGAATTGCAACAGTAATGCCAGGTTGTTAGAAATGCGTAAAAAAGCACCTTTTTAGGTGCTTTTTTGTGGCCTACTTCAAATTTTCGCCCCTCCTGGCATTGATTCAGCCTGTCGGAACTGGTATTTAACCTGACTAATTATTTTGATGCGCGAAATTAATCGTTACAGGAAAAGCCTTAGCTGAATCGATTTTATGATTTGGTTCAATTCTTCCTTTAGCGGCATAATGTTTAATGATGAACGAAACGTCAGCGGCCAACATCCGCCAGCAATGGACTGCATAGAACACTTCGTGCGTCGCGTCTGTTAAAACTGGCGCTAACAATACAGGCTAAAGTCAAACCGCCAGGCTAGACTTTAGTTCCACAACACTAAACCTATAAGTTGGGGAAATACAATGTTCCAGCAAGAAGTTACCATTACCGCTCCGAACGGTCTGCACACCCGCCCTGCTGCCCAGTTTGTAAAAGAAGCTAAGGGCTTCACTTCTGAAATTACTGTGACTTCCAACGGCAAAAGCGCCAGCGCAAAAAGCCTGTTTAAACTGCAGACTCTGGGCCTGACTCAAGGGACCGTTGTGACTATCTCCGCTGAAGGCGAAGACGAACAGAAAGCGGTTGAACATCTGGTTAAACTGATGGCGGAACTCGAGTAATTTCCCGGGTTCTTTTAAAAATCAGTCACAAGTAAGGTAGGGTTATGATTTCAGGCATTTTAGCATCCCCGGGTATCGCTTTCGGTAAAGCTCTGCTTCTGAAAGAAGACGAAATCGTCATTGACCGGAAAAAAATTTCTGCCGACCAGGTTGATCAGGAAGTTGAACGTTTTCTGAGCGGTCGTGCCAAGGCATCAGCCCAGCTTGAAACGATCAAAACGAAAGCTGGTGAAACGTTCGGTGAAGAAAAAGAAGCCATCTTTGAAGGGCATATCATGCTACTCGAAGATGAGGAGCTGGAGCAGGAAATCATAGCCCTGATTAAAGATAAGCACATGACGGCTGACGCTGCTGCTCATGAAGTTATTGAAGGTCAGGCTTCTGCCCTGGAAGAACTGGATGATGAATACCTGAAAGAACGTGCGGCTGACGTGCGTGATATCGGTAAGCGCCTGCTGCGCAACATCCTGGGTCTGAAGATTATCGACCTGAGCGCGATTCAGGATGAAGTCATTCTGGTTGCCGCTGACCTGACGCCGTCCGAAACCGCACAGTTGAACCTGAAGAAGGTACTGGGTTTCATCACCGACGCGGGTGGCCGTACTTCCCACACCTCAATCATGGCACGCTCTCTGGAACTGCCAGCCATTGTGGGTACTGGTAGCGTCACCTCTCAGGTGAAAAATGACGACTATCTGATTCTGGATGCCGTAAATAATCAGGTTTACGTCAATCCAACCAACGAAGTTATCGATAAATTGCGCGCTGTTCAGGAGCAAGTAGCTTCTGAAAAAGCAGAGCTTGCTAAGCTGAAAGATCTGCCAGCCATTACGCTGGACGGTCACCAGGTAGAAGTGTGCGCTAACATCGGTACTGTTCGTGACGTTGAAGGTGCAGAACGTAATGGCGCTGAAGGCGTTGGTCTGTATCGCACCGAATTCCTGTTCATGGACCGCGACGCGCTGCCGACTGAAGAAGAACAGTTCGCGGCCTACAAAGCTGTGGCTGAAGCGTGTGGCTCGCAGGCGGTTATTGTTCGTACCATGGACATTGGCGGCGACAAAGAGCTGCCGTACATGAACTTCCCGAAAGAAGAGAACCCGTTCCTCGGCTGGCGTGCTATCCGTATCGCGATGGATCGTAAAGAGATTCTGCGCGATCAGCTCCGCGCTATCCTGCGTGCCTCTGCTTTCGGCAAATTGCGCATCATGTTCCCGATGATCATCTCTGTTGAAGAAGTACGCGCACTGCGCAAAGAGATTGAAATCTACAAACAGGAACTGCGCGACGAAGGTAAAGCGTTTGACGAATCAATTGAAATTGGCGTGATGGTGGAAACACCGGCTGCCGCAACAATTGCGCGTCATTTAGCCAAAGAAGTTGATTTCTTTAGTATCGGCACCAATGATTTAACGCAGTACACTCTGGCAGTTGACCGTGGTAATGATATGATTTCACACCTTTACCAGCCAATGTCACCGTCCGTGCTGAACTTGATCAAGCAAGTTATTGATGCTTCTCATGCTGAAGGCAAATGGACTGGCATGTGTGGTGAGCTTGCTGGCGATGAACGTGCTACACTTCTGTTGCTGGGGATGGGTCTGGACGAATTCTCTATGAGCGCCATTTCTATCCCGCGCATTAAGAAGATTATCCGTAACACGAACTTCGAAGATGCGAAGGTGTTAGCAGAGCAGGCTCTTGCTCAACCGACAACGGACGAGTTAATGACGCTGGTTAACAAGTTCATTGAAGAAAAAACAATCTGCTAATCCACGAGATGCGGCCCAATTTACTGCTTAGGAGAAGATCATGGGTTTGTTCGATAAACTGAAATCTCTGGTTTCTGATGACAAAAAAGATACCGGAACTATTGAGATCATTGCTCCGCTCTCTGGCGAGATCGTCAATATCGAAGACGTGCCGGATGTCGTTTTTGCGGAAAAAATCGTTGGTGATGGTATTGCTATCAAACCAACTGGCAACAAAATGGTAGCTCCGGTTGACGGCACCATTGGTAAAATCTTTGAAACCAACCACGCGTTCTCTATCGAATCTGATAGCGGCGTTGAGTTGTTCGTCCACTTCGGCATCGACACCGTTGAACTGAAAGGCGAAGGCTTCAAGCGTATTGCTGAAGAAGGTCAGCGCGTAAAAGTTGGCGATACTGTTATTGAATTCGATCTGCCGCTGCTGGAAGAGAAAGCTAAGTCAACCCTGACTCCGGTTGTTATCTCCAACATGGACGAAATCAAAGAACTGATCAAACTGTCCGGTAGCGTGACTGTGGGTGAAACCCCGGTTATCCGCATCAAGAAGTAATTCTTGCCACAGTGAAAAATGGCGCCCGTGGGCGTAATGCCGATCAGTTAAGGATCAGTTGACCGATCCAGTGGCTGTGTAAGAATCCGGAAACGCTCACTCGTTTCCGGATTTTTTTATGCACATTGGACAGGCCCTTGATCTGGTATCCCGTTACGAT
>NZ_PYQM01000090.1:0-3039 GCF_003027595.1 Escherichia sp. 20412-1
TTTGCTCTTTAAAAATCTGGATCAAGCTGAAAATTGAAACACTGAACAACGAAAGTTGTTCGTGAGTCTCTCAAATTTTCGCAACACGATGATGGATCGTAAGAAACATCTTCGGGTTGTGAGGTTAAGCGACTAAGCGTACACGGTGGATGCCCTGGCAGTCAGAGGCGATGAAGGACGTGCTAATCTGCGATAAGCGTCGGTAAGGTGATATGAACCGTTATAACCGGCGATTTCCGAATGGGGAAACCCAGTGTGATTCGTCACACTATCATTAACTGAATCCATAGGTTAATGAGGCGAACCGGGGGAACTGAAACATCTAAGTACCCCGAGGAAAAGAAATCAACCGAGATTCCCCCAGTAGCGGCGAGCGAACGGGGAGGAGCCCAGAGCCTGAATCAGTGTGTGTGTTAGTGGAAGCGTCTGGAAAGGCGTGCGATACAGGGTGACAGCCCCGTACACAAAAATGCACATGCTGTGAGCTCGATGAGTAGGGCGGGACACGTGGTATCCTGTCTGAATATGGGGGGACCATCCTCCAAGGCTAAATACTCCTGACTGACCGATAGTGAACCAGTACCGTGAGGGAAAGGCGAAAAGAACCCCGGCGAGGGGAGTGAAAAAGAACCTGAAACCGTGTACGTACAAGCAGTGGGAGCCTCTTTAATGGGGTGACTGCGTACCTTTTGTATAATGGGTCAGCGACTTATATTCTGTAGCAAGGTTAACCGAATAGGGGAGCCGAAGGGAAACCGAGTCTTAACTGGGCGTTAAGTTGCAGGGTATAGACCCGAAACCCGGTGATCTAGCCATGGGCAGGTTGAAGGTTGGGTAACACTAACTGGAGGACCGAACCGACTAATGTTGAAAAATTAGCGGATGACTTGTGGCTGGGGGTGAAAGGCCAATCAAACCGGGAGATAGCTGGTTCTCCCCGAAAGCTATTTAGGTAGCGCCTCGTGAATTCATCTCCGGGGGTAGAGCACTGTTTCGGCAAGGGGGTCATCCCGACTTACCAACCCGATGCAAACTGCGAATACCGGAGAATGTTATCACGGGAGACACACGGCGGGTGCTAACGTCCGTCGTGAAGAGGGAAACAACCCAGACCGCCAGCTAAGGTCCCAAAGTCATGGTTAAGTGGGAAACGATGTGGGAAGGCCCAGACAGCCAGGATGTTGGCTTAGAAGCAGCCATCATTTAAAGAAAGCGTAATAGCTCACTGGTCGAGTCGGCCTGCGCGGAAGATGTAACGGGGCTAAACCATGCACCGAAGCTGCGGCAGCGACACTGTGTGTTGTTGGGTAGGGGAGCGTTCTGTAAGCCGTTGAAGGTGGCCTGTGAGGGTTGCTGGAGGTATCAGAAGTGCGAATGCTGACATAAGTAACGATAAAGCGGGTGAAAAGCCCGCTCGCCGGAAGACCAAGGGTTCCTGTCCAACGTTAATCGGGGCAGGGTGAGTCGACCCCTAAGGCGAGGCCGAAAGGCGTAGTCGATGGGAAACAGGTTAATATTCCTGTACTTGGTGTTACTGCGAAGGGGGGACGGAGAAGGCTATGTTGGCCGGGCGACGGTTGTCCCGGTTTAAGCGTGTAGGCTGATTTTCCAGGCAAATCCGGAGAATCAAGGCTGAGGCGTGATGACGAGGCACTACGGTGCTGAAGCAACAAATGCCCTGCTTCCAGGAAAAGCCTCTAAGCATCAGGTAACATCAAATCGTACCCCAAACCGACACAGGTGGTCAGGTAGAGAATACCAAGGCGCTTGAGAGAACTCGGGTGAAGGAACTAGGCAAAATGGTGCCGTAACTTCGGGAGAAGGCACGCTGATATGTAGGTGAAGCGACTTGCTCGTGGAGCTGAAATCAGTCGAAGATACCAGCTGGCTGCAACTGTTTATTAAAAACACAGCACTGTGCAAACACGAAAGTGGACGTATACGGTGTGACGCCTGCCCGGTGCCGGAAGGTTAATTGATGGGGTCAGCCGCAAGGCGAAGCTCTTGATCGAAGCCCCGGTAAACGGCGGCCGTAACTATAACGGTCCTAAGGTAGCGAAATTCCTTGTCGGGTAAGTTCCGACCTGCACGAATGGCGTAATGATGGCCAGGCTGTCTCCACCCGAGACTCAGTGAAATTGAACTCGCTGTGAAGATGCAGTGTACCCGCGGCAAGACGGAAAGACCCCGTGAACCTTTACTATAGCTTGACACTGAACATTGAGCCTTGATGTGTAGGATAGGTGGGAGGCTTTGAAGTGTGGACGCCAGTCTGCATGGAGCCGACCTTGAAATACCACCCTTTAATGTTTGATGTTCTAACGTGGACCCGTGATCCGGGTTGCGGACAGTGTCTGGTGGGTAGTTTGACTGGGGCGGTCTCCTCCTAAAGAGTAACGGAGGAGCACGAAGGTTGGCTAATCCTGGTCGGACATCAGGAGGTTAGTGCAATGGCATAAGCCAGCTTGACTGCGAGCGTGACGGCGCGAGCAGGTGCGAAAGCAGGTCATAGTGATCCGGTGGTTCTGAATGGAAGGGCCATCGCTCAACGGATAAAAGGTACTCCGGGGATAACAGGCTGATACCGCCCAAGAGTTCATATCGACGGCGGTGTTTGGCACCTCGATGTCGGCTCATCACATCCTGGGGCTGAAGTAGGTCCCAAGGGTATGGCTGTTCGCCATTTAAAGTGGTACGCGAGCTGGGTTTAGAACGTCGTGAGACAGTTCGGTCCCTATCTGCCGTGGGCGCTGGAGAACTGAGGGGGGCTGCTCCTAGTACGAGAGGACCGGAGTGGACGCATCACTGGTGTTCGGGTTGTCATGCCAATGGCACTGCCCGGTAGCTAAATGCGGAAGAGATAAGTGCTGAAAGCATCTAAGCACGAAACTTGCCCCGAGATGAGTTCTCCCTGAGACTTTAAGTCTCCTGAAGGAACGTTGAAGACGACGACGTTGATAGGCCGGGTGTGTAAGCGCAGCGATGCGTTGAGCTAACCGGTACTAATGAACCGTGAGGCTTAACCTTACAACGCCGAAG
>NZ_PYQM01000091.1:0-2870 GCF_003027595.1 Escherichia sp. 20412-1
TATATCGTTGGATATTACAGCGCACTAAGACCGCACGAATATAACGGTGGATTACCCCCAAACGAATCGGAAAATCGATACTGGAAAAACTCTAACTCGGTGGCCAGTTTTTGTTGACCACTTCAGCGAAAGCGTTTGTTGAATCAGTACGGGCAGAACACCCCGATGCTCGCCACCATTGCGTGGCGTGGGTGGCGGGGGCGCCTGACGATTCACAACAACTGGGCTTCTCCGATGACGGTGAACCGGCGGGAACGGCAGGTAAACCGATGCTCGCCCAACTGATGGGCAGCGGCGTCGGGGAAATTACCGCCGTGGTGGTGCGCTACTACGGCGGCATATTGCTGGGCACCGGTGGGTTAGTGAAAGCTTATGGCGGCGGCGTGAATCAGGCACTGCGCCAGCTAACGACCCAACGCAAGACGCCATTAACCGAATATACTTTGCAATGTGAATATAGTCAGTTAACCGGTATTGAAGCGTTGCTGGGGCAGTGTGACGGCAAAGTTATTACCAGCGATTATCAGGCATTCGTTCTGCTGCGGGTGGCGCTTCCGGCGGCGAAAGTGGCTGAATTTTCCGCAAAGCTGGCGGATTTTAGCCGTGGTTCATTGCAATTGTTAGCGATTGAAGAATAATCCCCACTTCATTTTGCAGAACTAAGGAAGCGGCAGAGATGCATTTTCGCGCCATAACCCGAATCGTTGGACTACTGGTCATCTTATTTTCAGGGACCATGATTATCCCTGGGCTGGTAGCGCTCATCTACCGGGATGGGGCGGGCCGCGCATTTACCCAGACCTTTTTTGTCGCCCTCGCGATTGGCTCCATGCTGTGGTGGCCGAACCGTAAAGAGAAGGGCGAGCTGAAATCCCGCGAAGGGTTTCTGATTGTGGTGCTGTTCTGGACCGTGCTGGGTAGTGTCGGTGCGCTCCCTTTTATCTTCTCGGAAAGCCCGAACCTCACCATTACAGATGCGTTTTTTGAATCCTTCTCCGGTCTGACCACCACAGGCGCAACGACGCTGGTGGGGTTGGACTCACTCCCTCATGCCATCCTCTTTTATCGCCAGATGCTGCAATGGTTTGGCGGGATGGGGATCATCGTGTTAGCAGTCGCGATACTGCCTATTCTCGGTGTAGGTGGAATGCAGCTCTATCGCGCGGAAATGCCCGGCCCGCTGAAAGATAACAAAATGCGCCCGCGTATTGCGGAAACGGCAAAAACTTTGTGGTTGATTTATGTTCTGTTGACCGTCGCCTGTGCGCTGGCGCTGTGGTTTGCTGGAATGGATGCCTTTGATGCCATCGGTCATAGCTTTGCGACAATCGCTATTGGTGGTTTCTCGACACATGATGCTAGTGTTGGCTATTTCGATAGCCCGACCATTAACACTATTATTGCTATTTTCTTGCTGATCTCCGGCTGTAACTACGGTCTGCACTTCTCGCTGTTAAGTGGGCGTAGTCTGAAGGTTTACTGGCGCGATCCGGAATTTCGCATGTTTATCGGCGTACAGTTTACGCTGGTGGTTATTTGTACACTCGTACTGTGGTTTCATAATGTCTACAGTTCGGCGCTGATGACGATTAACCAGGCATTTTTCCAGGTAGTGTCGATGGCGACGACCGCCGGGTTTACGACCGACAGCATTGCCCGCTGGCCGCTCTTTTTGCCGGTACTACTGTTGTGCTCTGCATTTATCGGTGGTTGCGCCGGGTCAACGGGCGGTGGCCTGAAAGTGATCCGCATTCTGCTGTTGTTCAAACAGGGGAACCGTGAGCTGAAACGTCTGGTGCATCCGAATGCTGTTTATAGCATTAAGCTAGGGAACCGCGCATTGCCGGAACGCATCCTTGAAGCCGTGTGGGGATTCTTCTCTGCTTATGCGTTAGTTTTTATTGTCAGTATGCTGGCGATTATCGCCACTGGCGTGGATGACTTTTCTGCCTTTGCGTCGGTTGTTGCGACATTGAATAACCTGGGGCCAGGGCTTGGTGTGGTTGCTGATAACTTTACCAGCATGAATCCGGTGGCTAAATGGATCCTGATTGCCAATATGCTATTTGGTCGTCTCGAGGTCTTTACATTGCTGGTGCTCTTTACCCCGACTTTCTGGCGTGAATGATGGAGTAATACGTGAAAACATTAATTCTTTTCTCAACAAGGGATGGACAAACGCGCGAGATTGCCTCGTATCTGGCTTCGGAATTGAAAGAACTGGGGAGCCAGGCGGATGTTGTCAACTTGCATCGCACCGAAGAACCTGAATGGGAAAACTACGACTGCGTGGTAATTGGTGCATCTATTCGCTACGGTCATTACCATTCTGCGTTCCAGGAGTTTGTCAAAACGCATGCCACACGCCTGAACTCCATGCCGAGCGCCTTTTACTCGGTGAACCTGGTGGCGCGTAAACCGGAGAAGCGTACTGTGCAGACCAACAGCTACGCGCGGAAGTTTTTGATGAACTCACAATGGCGTCCCGATCGCTGCGCGGTTATCGCTGGGGCGCTGCGTTATCCACGCTACCGTTGGTACGACCGCTTTATGATCAAGCTGATTATGAAGATGTCTGGCGGAGAAACGGATACGCGCAAAGAAGTTGTCTATACCGATTGGGAACAGGTAGCGAATTTTGCCCGAGAAATCGCCCATTTAACCAACAAAACGATGATGAAATAAGCATAAAGAATAAAAAACACGCATTCGGAAAATTATTTTAAATTTCCTCTTGTCAGGTCGGAATAACTCCCTATAATGCGCCACCACTGACACGGAACAACGGCAAATAAGCCGCCGGGTCAGCGGGGTTCTCCTGAGAACTTCGACAGAGAAAAGCGAAAAAATGCTTGACTCTGTAGCGGGAA
>NZ_PYQM01000092.1:0-2745 GCF_003027595.1 Escherichia sp. 20412-1
AACGGGATACCAGATCAAGGGCCTGTCCAATGTGCATAAAAAAATCCGGAAACGAGTGAGCGTTTCCGGATTCTTACACAGCCACTGGATCGGTCAACTGATCCTTAACTGATCGGCATTACTCCTCCTGAAGAGGATAATTTTACAGCCAGCAGGATATTAGCGGCTGGCTGTAAAAAATATTACGGTTCGCCGTATAAACCAATTAAACGGCGTGCCACACCGTTGGTCCAGCCAAACCCGTCCTGTAACGGATATTCACCGCCGCCGCCTTCGCGGGAGATACCATCGGCAATATGGTATTTCTCGATCAGTTTGTGGTGTTCCTGGTAGAACTGATTCACCGTCTTCAGCCAGCTACGAGCGATCTCATCACCCAGATGGTCATCTCCGTACATTTTAAATCCCTGAATCGCCATCCATTGTAACGGTGCCCAGCCGTTGGGTTTATCCCACTGCTCACCGGTTTCATACTCGCTTGCCAGAATCCCGCCTGGTGTCAGTAAACGGCTTCGCACGGCATTTGCCAGACGATCGGCCTGTTCGTGGTTTGCCATGCCGACATATAACGGCACGATGGCCGCAGCGGAAAAGAGAGCCTGTTGTTCGCGCCGCCAGTCGTAATCGCGGTAGATTCCGTTTTCATCATCCCAGAGATAACGGTTTACCGCATCGCGGCGGGCGCTGGCTTTTTGGCGAAACAGCGCTTCTGTCTCTCTATCACCTTTCAGCGCCGAGATGTTGGCGATGGTACTCTCCAGTTTAAACAGGAAAGCGTTCAGGTCGATGGGGATGAACTGGGTGGTGCGAATACTCGCCAGACGACCCGCGTCACGCAGCCAGCGGGAGGAGTAATCCCAGCCAGAAGCCGCGCCCGCACGTAAATCGCGATACACTTCGTTGGGGGGGCGACCGGAATGTTTTGCGGTTTCTACGTCCTCAAGCCAGGATTCGTCGCGCGGTGTGTCACGGTCATCCCAGTAGCGGTTAAGCAGCGAACCGTCCGGCATCCTAACGACATGGCGATAGGCCTGATTGGGGATCAGCGATTCTGCACCGTCCATCCAGAAGGCATATTCCATTTTCAGATGATCAAGATAACGGCGTGCGCCGCGTACCCCATCTTCTTCAAACAGCTCCACCATCAGAGCGAAAACCGGTGGCTGTGAGCGGCTCAAATAGTAGGTGCGGTTGCCGTTGGGGATGTGGCCGTAGTTTTCGATCATCCAGGCGAAGTTATCGGCCATGCATTTCAGTAAATCTTCGCGTCCGCTTTCCGCCAGCCCCAGCATGGTGAAATAGGAATCCCAGTAGTAGGTTTCGCTAAAACGGCCTCCGGGGACAATGTACGACTGCGGCAGCGCCAGCAGAGAAGACCACGGGATGTGATCTTGCGGTTCGCGGGTTAACACTGGCCATAGCTGGTCGATATGCTCTTTTAGTGAGTTTTGTGGGTCCGATACATACTCGCTGGAGTAGACTTCCGGTAACCAGAAGTGATTTTCAACGAATCGGCGCAAGTCAAAATCACGGTGGCGGCGAACCTTACGGTAGCGGATTAATATATCCAGCGGGTCTATTTTCGGCGCACAATCGGGAAAGGTTTTACTGTCGGGGAAAATTTTTGCCGACTGAACATGTTCGAACAGTTCGAGATAGCGGTCAGCAGGCGTTAGCGCGTCAGAGGCAGGCAATCCCTCAATCATTTCGGGTTCTGGCTCTGCCTCGAGCATCTCATCCAGTTTTAATTCATACGGATCCAGCTCATAACAGAGATCGACTTCGATCGTCAGTTCGTCTGGATTAGGGGTTTGAATTTTCTGATTGAGCATAAGGATCCGACCTCCGAAATTCGTCGCTAATTATCGGGCTTTCCTTTAAGGGTAGTCATTCGTTCCGCCTGGTGGGCGACAAAGCGTGCGGTAGATCACGTTTATTAATGGAGAAAAAATATAACTCACTAATATTCAAAGAGAATATTATATATGTTGTTTCCCGTCATTCTTCACTTTCGGAATATTCATGTAATCTGTTGAGAAATCAGGATATGTCATTGTTGTTACGAATAAGAGTAGCGGCTACCTGTGTAACAATGCAGAAGGTCACCAACTTTTTTGTAATTAAAATAAAAATTAATAAAAAAATGCCAAAATATACATTTGTTTTAATAAGCTATAAATATAATATTATTAGCGATAACTGATTATATAAATAACGTTATTTCACTCTTAGGATTTTGTTATTTAAATTACACCGGCAACTCCTTGCGTCTATTACAGATAAATCCTACTTTTTTATTGCCTTCAAATAAATTTAAGGAGTTCGAAATGGACCAGAAGTTGTTAACGGATTTCCGCTCAGAACTACTAGATTCACGTTTTGGCGCAAAGGCAATTTCCACTATCGCGGAATCGAAACGTTTTCCGCTGCATGAAATACGCGATGACATCGCATTCCAGATTATCAATGATGAATTATTTCTCGACGGTAACGCCCGTCAGAATCTGGCGACTTTCTGTCAGACCTGGGACGATGAAAATGTCCATAAATTGATGGATTTGTCGATAAATAAAAACTGGATCGACAAAGAAGAATACCCGCAATCTGCAGCAATTGACCTGCGTTGCGTAAACATGGTTGCTGATCTGTGGCACGCGCCTGCGCCGAAAAACGGTCAGGCCGTTGGCACCAACACCATTGGTTCTTCCGAGGCCTGTATGCTCGGCGGGATGGCGATGAAATGGC
>NZ_PYQM01000093.1:0-2728 GCF_003027595.1 Escherichia sp. 20412-1
GCGTATCTGCGCCATATCCTGAGCGTACTGCCGGAATGGCCCTCCAACCGTGTTGACGAACTGCTGCCATGGAACGTAGTTTTCACCGATAAATAAGTGTCAATACGGCGCTCTGTTGACGCTTACACCAGTTTAAAAGGGTTGTATAGTCTTTTGCTCCTGCAATTCTGGACGCATATCTGTCCAGCTTCAAACGTTCAATAGCTTTGGAGTTAAAGGCTTATAACAGACTTTTTAAATTACCGAAAGTTAATAACTCAATTGACACCCAATCTGGAGGCAATCCACGATGAAACGGACAATATTCATAAAAATACTTTTCTTTTATAATGTTTTGCGAACTCTTCTTTTGATTTCCTGAATGAGGCGCTCACATTAGAAACGGTTTTAATATGACTATCACTATTGTTAAATAGTGAGGAATCCAGATACCAGAAAGAGTTTTTATTTATTCCAGTAACCCAATAATCAAAAGAACTACGCACGGCAATTTCAATTTTTTGGATCAACTTAAAAACCAACAGCCGTAAATCCTGATCAAACAGATATAACTCATACGCTTTATCAAAAGTTGCATCCGGATAATATCTGCGAGTAGTTTCATCACGAAAAGGAATCAGATAGGCTTTAAATCGATAGTAGCTACATCTCTCAAGCACTTTCCGCGCATTACCAACATCAGTGATAACTAAACCATCCCGTTGCAGCTTCTGACACAAGTCGGTACTTGACTGGTAAGGTTTTTGGTATGGAATGAGATCTGACAATTCAACAACCCTATCAAAAAGCCAAAAAAAAAGCTCCCACTCTTACGACATAAAGTCTGGAGGAAGCTGTTGTCATGGTGAATAGTACACTATTCACCATGTTTGTTTTAACAAAAAGAGCTATCAGCAGCGAACCTCTACGAAGAAACATTGGATCGAGCACAGATACACTGTGCGCCTCCAGCGCCAACGAAAACTGACAGAACAACAGCCCAGCTAGCCACAAAGTTTAGATTGAAGGTTGATTTCTTCATACTTGTTTCCTTGATTTTCTGGACAATTAAGGTCGGTTGTTTTTTGTTGTCAGCGGGAATCTCACCCAACTGTCTTTCGGTCTTCTGAATCTGTTGATACGTCAGGCTGATCGAACTATCGGTCTTCTCGCGCCAATGTTTCTTCCACTGTGCATTATGCCGAATTTTCAACAAAAAACCTTTTTGACATTAAATACTGTACGTCCAGTCTGTGCTGGAATTATGATGAATGTTTACTTAAGCAGGTCGATCGGCAACGGTTTATGGCTGTCATATGATGAAGGATGTGTATGGAACTGGATACTGAATTTCGTTACCCCAATGTTATAGATTTCTTCGGCACAACCCTTTTTCACCTTTGTCATTTCACCAAGTCAGATCTTTTTGATTATTCTGCATATAATCAATATGCAGAAAACAATATAAAACAAAGTGATAAACTAGTCTCTGATGAAATTTCTAAACATTTACAAAATAATGATGAAAGTCATCACGAGGATATTATTTGCGGTTACAGTCGGGAATTTCAGGAGTTCGGTTATATTTACCCATCGATGCATCGAAAATCTATGGTTATCGCACTGTATAATTTTTTTGAACACCAGATAAAGACAATGTGCGAAGCCGGTTTTGATATGAATCAGGAGAGCACCTTGTGGAAACTGTGGGAAGATATGCTTAAAGTGGAGCAAATCCGGCACGTTCTGGTTCACTCCGAAGGTGAGATTGAAAAGCACAGGGCAGAGCGACTGGCTGATATAAAAAGCTATTGTAATAGGAAAGAAAATATCAGACTGAACAAACACAAAATTATCATCGATGAGGGCTATGTGGCAGGGCTTATCACCGAACTAATCTCACTGTTTGAGCTACTGGACAGGCTCATCCGTAGATACGAAAGCGAGCATGGTAGCTACGAAGTTCCACTTCCGCAGGGGGTATCACGAACACCACTGTGATTATCTATACAGAATGACCTGAATGTCTAACTGCATGGCGAATTAAACCGGAGCCGGGATTGTCACGCTGGCGAAGGCTGTCAGTAAGGTGTGGTCTGCCCGGAGCGAGGGTAATCTTGTTCAAAAATACTGTAGCGGTCGCAGCTGAGGATCGCGCTGGCCAGCGCGCTCGATGCGTCACCGGCGCGAAGCTGATTTGTTGTTTTACAGTGAGTTAGATTGTTTGCAGTGCGAAAAATATCGGTGAGTATTTTTGATAGAGTCATTAACGGCAGTGCACTGCGTAAAATCTGATATTTCTCAGGAAGGACTGAGCGCGAGAATTTACGAGAACGCTTCGGAAAACATCATGAAAATGATGTTCCTGGAGTCAACCTTTTTGCAGGTATATAAAAAACGATAAGACGTTTTTATGCAGACAAAATAAAAGCCTCCTGAACAAGAGGCTTGATGTGAATGCACTTATCGTCTCTTCGCCCACTCTTTTTCATCATCGGTGAGTTGTTCTTTATGCAAATAATCACCAGGGACAGGGGGAGGAGTAACCAGTTTAGGACGCCCATTATCATCACGAACCGTCACCAGACCAACTATCTCACCATTTTCTTTAAGCGCCCATGCAGTAGACTAGCCCCCAGAATCTCCAGACAACCAATATCACTTAAATAAGTGATAGTCTTAATACTAGTTTTTAGACTAGTCATTGGAGAACAGATGATTGATGTCTTAGGACCGGAGAAACGCAGAC
>NZ_PYQM01000094.1:0-2668 GCF_003027595.1 Escherichia sp. 20412-1
CCCCTACAAAGCGGTGTCGGCGCGTTGTTGTAGCCGCGCCGACACCGCTTTTTTAAATATCATAAAGAGAGTAAGAGAAACTAATTTTTCATAACTCTCTATTTATAAAGAAAAATCAGCAAAAACTTGTTTTTGCGTGGGGTGTGGTGCTTTTGGTGGTGAGAACCACCAACCTGTTGAGCCTTTTTGTGGAGTGGGTTAAATTATTTACGGATAAAGTCACCAGAGGTGGAAAAATGAAAAAATGGATGTTAGCCATCTGCCTGATGTTTATAAATGAGATCTGCCATGCCACTGATTGCTTTGATCTTGCAGGCCGGGATTACAAAATAGATCCTGATTTACTGAGAGCAATATCATGGAAAGAATCCCGTTACCGGGTTAATGCCATCGGTATTAATCCGGTAACGGGATATGGCAGCGGACTGATGCAGGTAGATTCCCAGCATTTTAACGAACTGGCCCGCTACGGAATTAAGCCGGAACATCTGACAACAGATCCCTGCATGAACATTTATACCGGTGCTTATTATCTGGCAATAGCATTTAAAAAATGGGGCGTCACCTGGGAGGCCGTTGGTGCATACAATGCCGGATTCAGGAAAACCGAACGCCAGAACCAGAGACGTCTTGCCTACGCATCAGATGTTTACCGGATTTATACTGGGATAAAAAGCAGTAAAGGTATCCGGCTTCCGGCCACGAAGAAATCACTTCCGGAAATTAACAGCGTGCAGAACAATTAATCTTACAGACATTGTCAGATACCGGTTATGCCGCAAAAGCGGCATGGAAGGCCACACACAAAAATATCATATGAGTGACAATACTGACTGGCCGAAGCCCCGCGAAGCGGGAACCCATCTTATATATACCCGGTAACTGCGCAGCCTCCTGCCAGACCATTTTTCGCGGGCACAATATTTACAGACAACCGGAAAGCCGGTTGATGAAATTGAGGTATATCAGACGACACAGCAATGCCGAAAAATGATAATATAAGTAAAGCCCCGAAAATTTTTTCGGGGCTTTACTTATATTATCATGACTTCCACTTTCTGAACTGTTCGGCAATCACCCATAACGCCTTGTTGATTCTTATATCACCATCAATACCTGTAATGGCTCTTGTCCTGGTATTTTTCCCGGAGGCACTTCGCCCCGATAATCCACCTTTTATCATATTCTCCTGAACCCGCTGCCAGGTTGTCCAGAGATCGTTCTGTTTGTCTTCCCGACGACGGGGAGTAATTATCTGTTCAGGTGTCACTGGCGTTTTATTTTCATCTTCATACCTGACCATCAGTGCAGCTCTGCCAAATAAATGTTGCTCGTCACTGTTAAGATGAATTTCTTTCATCGCCTCCATATTATCAGTGACCTTATCAAAGACACCGAGCACTTCATACGCTCCCTCGATAACCTGCCCGACAATATCACCTTTATGTGGAACGCGGATTTCGCCAAAATTATTTCCGCACACCAGGCCATTTGTGCAGACAAAACGAAAAATTCCGGGGATCATCTGATAACTGGATGAACCATCATGTGAATTAAGCAGGATAATTTCAGGAACTTCCTGTCCGTTAATATGCCCTTCCCTGCGAAGACGTAACATATGTTTACTGTATTCGCGACGTCCCAAATCACGAACCCGACTCTGACAGGCAAAGAATGGCTGGAAACCTTCATCACGTAACTTATTGATGATATTGATTGTTGGAATATACGTATAACGTTCACTCCGGGACTCATGTTTATCACCGGAAAATACCGAAGGCACGAACTGCATTAATTCATCATCCGTTAAAGGACGTTCACGGCGGATGGAATTATACCGACCAAAACGGGAAGCTAATCGCATAACAGCTACTCCTTTATGAAAGAATAAATTTAATAAAAAATTTTTCCGCTTAATATCATCCCCCCCCCGATCTCCATTAACAAGATTGCAACAATCAGGAGGGATATTCATCACATCCGGTCAGCAGATCGCCCGGATATCGAGGCCGGCACGCTTAATCTGACGCAGGAACTGTTTGAAGTGATCGGCTTCCGCAATGTTGATATGGCGGAACTGCTTATCCACACCCTGACTGAGCGCGTAGCTATAACTGAAGGCCATCTTTTCCGGGTGGCTTTTGCGATATTTTTTCAGCTCAGTCAGGCTGCTGAATTCCAGGACGTCCCACTCTTCCCCGGTGTTTTTTTCTTCCCGGCAACAAGAAGCGTGTACGACGCGGTGTTAACGTGGATATTTCGGGTACTCATCCTGCTTTCTCCTCTCTCTGGTTTTCAGCCCCCATCATCTGTTGAGTTTCGGGAGCCGCGGTTTTGACGTTTTGCGGGGACCTGCCTTTTGTTCCCTCCGGTATTCACCATCACCTGTTTGAGAACCTTCGCCGCATGGGGCATCACTGCCACGGCCGGAAACGACTGTCCGGGGGCAGACCGCAAAAGTTTTTGCCTGCTTCTGGGCAAAAAGTTTTGCGGGATGTGCATTTCACCCCTGGACTGGCGGAGACGGTTGTGGCTGTCTATGCCCCCGGCGACAGGGGCTTAAACAGGTGAATGGCACCGGACACAACAACGGGCAGGGACCCGCCGCAACGACGTGAAGCGCGGTTTGCGAAACGGCGTTGCGCCTTACATCCCGGCGGCCTTTTGC
>NZ_PYQM01000095.1:0-2652 GCF_003027595.1 Escherichia sp. 20412-1
GGCATACGCTGGGCTTCCGTTTTGCCGGTAATAACAGCATTCAGGTGACGCCGGTCATTGATGGTCAGGACGGAACGCCGTTTATGCTGTCGCAGTCCACAGTAGGGACACTGACAGCAGACAAGTTGCGGGTGACTGATATCACCAGCGGTGCGACGTATCCGGTGCTGATTGACAGCATAGTGGTGGAAGTGAATAACGCGTAAGGCGTATAAAAAAATCCCGCCAGTCAGAGAGCTCTGTTGACTGGCGGGTATATTCCCAACCCATTTAAGAAAAACTAAAACGACTGAAAAGAAGGCCACTATGTGTGAGGTTGTTTTTTAGCCTGAAACGGTTTCTGTCGTCAATATCAAAAAGGTAAAGTTATATGACATTCGTTCATACAATGCTGCTGTATTTCTGTACGGTGGTCTGCGCGTTATATCTGGTGAGTGGCGGGTATAAGATAATCCGTAACTATATTCGTAAAAAGATTGATGCTGCAGCGGCAGAAAAAATCAGCACCGGCCAGGCTGGCGGAACAAAGCCGGAAGGTCCGCTCATTCCATAACAGTATTCTTAACAACACCTCTCAGCGAGAAAATCCCATGACAGAACTGAACAAACTGGTCACTGCAGATGCAGTGAAGGCCGCACTGCGCTCTGAAGAAGTGCGGGGCAAACTGAAGGAAACCATCCGCAAAACGTTTGAGGCACAGATTGATGCGGATGTGGAAGCGATACTGGATGAGCTTATCGGGCCTGCGGAAGTGCAGCCGGGAGAGCCGACCGGAGAGGATGCGCAGGCGGATGACCCGTCAGCGGAAAACGGTGCGGCACAACCGGAGCCTGCCTCAGGAGCCGAAGCACAACCGGAACCTGCTTCCGGAGCAGAAACACAACCGGAGGGTACCCCGGAGCCGGAACCGGCGACGTTGCTGTAACACCTCATACTCAGGCCACCAGCATACAGCGGTGGCCTTTTGTTATCGTGCGCTTCCGGAGAGCGGGAGACGGGGATATGTACCAGATGGAAAAAATCACAACAGGGGTGTCATACACCACGTCAGCGGCGGGAACGGGGTACTGGTTACTGCAGTTGCTGGACAGGGTCTCCCCGTCCCAGTGGGCGGCGATAGGCGTGCTGGGGAGTCTGCTGTTTGGTCTGCTGACGTACCTGACGAACCTGTATTTTAAAATCAGAGAGGACCGTCGCAAGGCGGCGCGGGGAGAGTAAGACGATGAATAAAAAATACGAACTGGTTGTAAAAGGGACAAATAATCACCCGGATAAGATTGTTGTTACTGTGGCTCTGGAAATTGCCGGGCAGCCGTCGCTGTTGTCGCTACAGGTGTCGATTGGTCTTGACCGTACTGAAGGTGCCCCGCTGGAATTTTACGAAGCGGAAGCGAAAAAACAGGCGAAGCAGTTTTTCATGGATATTGCTGCCGGGTTATGTGAAGGGGATGAACCGTTGCCGGAAAAGCGCCCCATAATTTTAGAGGCGCAGGATGTGTTGATAACCTACAGAGGAAAGCTACCGGGAATAATTACGGGTTCCCTGAAGATGCCACCGTCAATACTGCGGTCAGAAAAAGATGATGTTGAATCACGTATTGAAAAACTGGAGCGCTATATCGCTGAATTGAAAAAAAGCACCCCAACAAAAAATGAGGTGCTTGCAGCAGATGAAATGAAAGAAGCTATTCTTGATCGCGCGGCGCATCTAAGCTGCACTTCACGGTTGAAAGAGCATCTTCAGCAGCCTGAAAAAAAACGCCGCGATGAGCAGTTTGCGGAGTTTTACGATTATTGCATTGAAGTTACTCGCAGGAATTTTGTGAAGGCTTTTGAGGAGAGTAAATCTCTTCAGTAAGCTTAATGGCGGACGCTGCAATTAATTCAGGAAGGTCCGCAAGGTCATCTGTCAGTGGGAATGATGAAAAATCGGCGGCAGTTCTGTTAAGAATTGCTTTAACTAATTCCTTTTCCTTATCCGGCAACACGTTGATTAGAGCTACGACTGCTTGCCTGAGTGCGATTAAATCAGCAAAAGTTTGTTTTGGTAGATTTGGATAATCCATAGTCACCTCTGTGTTTATCAGATTGACATACCCTGGCCAGTGCCCACCACTGGCGGGGTGAAGGCTTAACATATCCAGGGATTCGGAACCGATAAATCCTGATAAATATCCATGAACGCAAAAATCAAATACGGCCTGTCGGCTGCCGTTCTGGCGCTGATTGCCGCAGGTGCTTCTGCGCCTGAAATCCTGGACCAGTTTCTGGATGAAAAAGAAGGTAACCACACCACGGCATACCGTGATGGTACTGGTATCTGGACCATCTGCCGTGGTGCCATTCTGGTGGACGGTAAGCCTGTTATTCCTGGCATGAAGCTGTCGAAGGAAAAATGCGACCAGGTTAACGCTATTGAGCGTGATAAGGCGCTGGCATGGGTGGAGAAAAACATCAAAGTGCCGCTGACCGAACCGCAGAAGGCGGGCATTGCGTCATTCTGCCCGTACAACATTGGTCCCGGTAAGTGTTTTCCGTCGACGTTTTACAGACGGATTAATGCCGGTGATCGCAAGGGAGCCTGCGAGGCGATTCGCTGGTGGATAAAGGACGGTGGCAGAGACTGCCGTATCCGCTCAAATAACTGCTAC
>NZ_PYQM01000096.1:0-2553 GCF_003027595.1 Escherichia sp. 20412-1
GCGCTGGGCCAGGCGTATTCCCAGAAAGGCGATCGCGCGAATGCGGTGGTGAATCTGGAAAAAGCCCTCGCGCTGGACCCGCACAGCAGCAACAATGACAAGTGGAACAGCCTGTTGAAAGTGAACCGCTACTGGCTGGCGATCCAGCAGGGTGATGCTGCGCTGAAAGCCAATAATCCAGAGCAGGCCGAACGGTTGTTCCGGCAGGTGCGCAGTGTTGATAACGCCGACAGCTATGCAGTGCTGGGACTGGGTGATGTGGCAATGGCGCGCAAAGATTACCCCGCCGCGGAACGTTATTATCAGCAGACGCTGCGCATGGACAGCAGCAACACCAACGCCGTGCGCGGACTGGCGAATATTTATCGCCAGCAGTCACCGGAAAAAGCCGAAGCGTTTATTGCCTCGCTCCCGGCCAGCCAGCGGCGCAGCGTTGATGACATCGAACGCAGCCTGCAAAACGATCGTCTGGCACAGCAGGCGGAGGCACTGGAAAATCAGGGCAAATGGGCGCAGGCGGCAGCGCTTCAGCGGCAACGGCTGGCGCTGGATCCCGGCAGTGTATGGGTTACTTACCGGCTGTCGCAGGATCTCTGGCAGGCCGGGCAACGTAGCCAGGCCGATACCCTGATGCGCAATCTGGCACAGCAGAAACCAGACGATCCGGAGCAGGTTTACGCTTACGGGCTGTATCTCTCCGGTCACGATCAGGAGCGGGCGGCGCTGGCGCATATCAACAGCCTGCCGCGCGCGCAGTGGAACAGCAATATTCAGGAGCTGGTTAATCGGCTGCAAAGCGATCAAGTGCTGGAAACCGCTAACCGTCTGCGGGAAAGCGGCAAAGAGGCCGAAGCGGAAGCGATGCTGCGCCAGCAACCACCTTCCACGCGCATTGACCTCACGCTGGCCGACTGGGCGCAGCAACGGCGTGATTACACAGCCGCCCGCGCTGCGTATCAGAATGTCCTGACGCGCGAGCCGAATAACATCGACGCCATTCTTGGCCTGACGGAAGTGGATATTGCTGCAGGCGACAAAGCGGCAGCGCGCAGCCAACTGGCGAAACTGCCCGCCACCGATAACGCGTCGCTGAACACGCAACGGCGTGTGGCGCTGGTGCAGGCACAGCTTGGCGATACCGCGGCGGCGCAGCAGACGTTTAACAGGCTGATCCCACAGGCAAAATCTCAACCACCGTCGATGGAAAGCGCGATGGTACTGCGCGATGGCGCGAGTTTTGAAGCGCAGGCGGGGGAACCGCAGCAGGCGCTGGAAACCTACAAAGACGCAATGGTCGCATCCGGTGTGGCGACAACGCGTCCGCAGGATAACGACACCTTTACCCGTCTGACCCGCAATGACGAGAAGGACGACTGGCTGAAACGCGGCGTGCGCAGCGATGCGGCGGATCTCTATCGTCAGCAGGATCTCAACGTCACCCTCGAACATGATTACTGGGGTTCGAGCGGTACTGGTGGCTATTCTGATCTGAAAGCGCACACCACCATGTTGCAGGTGGATGCGCCGTATTCCGACGGGCGAATGTTCTTCCGCAGTGATTTCGTCAATATGAACGTTGGCAGTTTCTCCGCCGACGCTGAGGGTAAATGGGATAACAACTGGGGCACCTGTACGTTACAGGATTGTAGCGGCAATCGCAGTCAGTCGGATTCCGGTGCCAGCGTTGCTGTCGGCTGGCGCAATGACGTCTGGAGCTGGGATATCGGCACCACGCCGATGGGCTTCAACGTGGTGGATGTCGTTGGCGGCATCAGTTACAGCGACGACGTGGGGCCGCTTGGTTACACCATTAACGCCCATCGTCGCCCCATCTCCAGTTCCTTGCTGGCCTTTGGCGGGCAAAAAGACTCCCCGGGCAACACCGGGAAAAAATGGGGCGGCGTGCGTGCTGATGGCGTGGGGCTAAGCCTGAGCTACGATAAAGGTGAAGCGAACGGCGTCTGGGCATCGCTTAGCGGCGACCAGTTAACCGGTAAAAATGTTGAAGATAACTGGCGCGTGCGCTGGATGACGGGCTATTACTATAAAGTCATCAACCAGAACAATCGCCGCGTCACCATTGGTCTGAACAATATGATCTGGCATTACGACAAAGACCTGAGTGGGTACTCACTCGGTCAGGGCGGTTACTACAGCCCGCAGGAATACCTGTCGTTTGCCGTACCGGTGATGTGGCGTGAGCGGACGGAAAACTGGTCGTGGGAGCTGGGGGCGTCTGGCTCGTGGTCGCATTCACGAACCAAAACCATGCCGCGTTATCCGCTGATGAACCTGATCCCGACTGACTGGAAAGACGATGCAGCCGGCCAGACCAACGACGGTGGCAGTAGTCAGGGCTTTGGCTACACGGCGCGGGCATTACTTGAACGCCGCGTCACATCCAACTGGTTTGTCGGTACGGCAATCGATATCCAGCAGGCGAAAGATTATGCGCCCAGCCATTTCCTGCTCTATGTACGGTATTCCGCCGCCGGATGGCAGGGCGACATGGATTTACCGCCGCAGCCGCTGATACCTTACGCCGACTGGTAA
>NZ_PYQM01000097.1:0-2533 GCF_003027595.1 Escherichia sp. 20412-1
GTAAGCGTCAACAGAGCGCCGTATTGACACTTATTTATCGGTGAAAACTACGTTCCATGGCAGCAGTTCGTCAACACGGTTGGAGGGCCATTCCGGCAGTACGCTCAGGATATGGCGCAGATACGCTTCTGGATCGATACCGTTCAACCGACAGCTCCCGATTAGTCCGTACAGCAGAGCTCCGCGCTCGCCTCCATGATCGTTGCCGAAGAACATGTAATTCTTTTTCCCGAGACAGACGGCACGAAGCGCTCTTTCCGCTGTGTTATTGTCCGCCTCCGCCAGACCGTCATCACTGTAATAACAGAGGGCGTCCCACTGATTCAGTACATAGCTGAACGCTTCGCCCAGTCTGGATTTTTTCGACAACGTGCCATTCTTCTCCACCATCCATTCATGCAGCGACGTCAGTAACGCTTTGCTTCGCTGCTGCCTGGCTGCAAGACGTTCAGACTCCGGTAAGCCCCGTATTTCATCCTCGATGGCGTACAGTTCACTGATGCGCTTCAGAGCTTCTTCTGCCGTCGTACTTTTGCTGCTGATGTATACATCGTGGATTTTTCGCCGGGCATGGGCCCAGCACGCAACTTCTGTCAGTGCACCACCTTCACGTTCGGCACTGAACAGCCGATCGTAACCGCTGAATGCATCCGCCTGCAGGATACCCCGGAAGGGACGAAGGTGTTGTACCGGATGTTTTCCCTGCCTGTCTGGTGAGTAGGCGAACCAGACCGCCGGTGGCTCTGATGAGCCCGCATTCCGGTCATCCCGGACATACGTCCAGATGCGTCCTGTTTTTGCCTTTTTTCTGCCCGGTGCCAGCACTTTTACTGGTGTGTCGTCAGTGTGAACCTTGCGGGTGTTCATCACGTAACGGTACAGGGCATCATTCAGCGGAGTCATTAACTGGCAGCACGCGTCAACCCAGTTGGAGAGTAATGCACGGCTCAGTTCGGCACCCTGTCGGGCAAAGATTTCACTCTGACGATACAGTGGTAGGTGTTCGCAGTATTTTCCCGTTAACACGCGGGCAAGTAATCCGGAGCCCGCGATGCCGTGCTCTATCGGGCGGGACGGCGCTGGCGCTTCAACTATACAGTCACATTTTGTACAGGCTTTTTTTACCCGAACAGTGCGGATCACTTTCAGGGCGCTACTCACCAGTTCCAGCTGCTCAGCACTGACTTCACCCAGATAATCCAGCTCACTGCCACACTCCGGGCAACAACTTTCTTCAGGCTCCAGGCGGTGTATTTCACGGGGAAGATGTGCTGGTAACGGACGACGATGACGTGACTGTCGCAACTGGCGGGGAACCTGCGGGTCATCCTCACGCCCACTGTAACGATCGCTTTCCTGTTCGCATTGTTTCAGTTGGGCCTCAGCCTGTTCAACCTCACGCTGCAGTTTTTCAGAACGGGTACCGAACAGCATTCGGCGCAGTTTTTCTATCTGGGCCCTCAGATGTTCTATTTCCCGCTCCTCCTCTTCGATCTTTTCTTCGGCACGTGCCAGTGCAGAGCGCAGGAAGGCCTCCGTCTCTTCAACCAGACTCAGTTGCTGATCTTTCTGACGGAGGGCTTCAGCCTGCTCAGAGAGTAGCCTTTCCAGCTCAGTGATACGAATGAGGTATTTCCGACTCATGACCGTTTTTATAATCCGGCCATGACATTTTTACAACATTGTCAGTGCATTAAGGCGGGATGTTTTGGGTTGACGCCAGTCCAGTTTATCGAGGAGCATTGCCAGCTGCGAGCGGGTAATGGATACCTTACCGTCACGCACCGCAGGCCAGATAAACTGGCCTTCCTCCAGACGTTTGGTGAACAGGCACAGACCATCAGCATCAGCCCACAGGATTTTAATCGTGTCACCCCGTCGGCCGCGAAAGATAAACAGGTGACCGGAGAAGGGGGTCTCATCCAGCACATGTTGTACCTGTTCACCCAGACCGTTGAAGGATTTACGCATATCAGTAACGCCGGCAACCAGCCAGATTCGAGTGTCTGATGGGAGCGAGATCATCGTCCCCTCCCGGTCAGTTCACGGATCAACACCGTGAGCAGCTCTGGTGAAGGATTTTCCAGCGTCATGTTACCGTGGCGGAACTCAACTTTACAGGAACTGGCACTGACTGTGCTTTGTGAAGGAGTGGATAAAAGCGGAGTAAGAGCCGCCATAGGCTCTTTCTGCTCATCAGGCGTTATCTCAACAGGTAATAATTCAACGCCAGCGCCAGAAGAGGTTGTTACCGGAAGACGCCGCGATATACGCCCTTCGTTCTGCCAGAGCCTGAGCCATTTGAACAGGAGGTTATCATTGATATCGTGTTCCCTGGCAATACGGGCAACAGAGGCTCCTGGTTGTGAAGCCAGTTTAACCATTTGAAGTTTAAACTCATTTGAAAATGTTCTGCGGGGTTCTGCGGATAATGTTTTCTGTTCCATAACAGGTGTCCACTAGTTGAAAAAGTGGGCACCTACGTTACCAATACTGGCTTAATGGCTACATACGGCGGTCAGTTTACGCTTAC
>NZ_PYQM01000098.1:0-2383 GCF_003027595.1 Escherichia sp. 20412-1
CGACAGCAGGGCACCAGAAGTATTCCGGCATTCTGCGGGATATACGGCAGCAGTTTTTTGGCAATATGCAGCCCCTGACTGACACAACCATACTGTCCCTTATTCAGGTCAGCTTTCGGGTGATTAACACCGCTCATATCCTGTACATCATGCAGGCAGTGGTCAGCCTGAATCACATCATTGTATGCACAGGCGGCTCCACCCGGCGTCACCGTACTGCGGCGCGCCAGCTGCTTAATGCGCGGGTCCGGGCGGTCATAAGAATCCGGTAACGGAAGTCCTTCACCGTAGGCCATGCCGTTGGACTGTCCGGCCAGCACAACCACATAGTAATACTCCGGCTCACTGGCAACAGTAACGCTGATATCACCACCCGGAACCACCACCGGTGTGGTGACGTCCCCTTCAGCCGCAATGGCCTGCATCAGTGTATAGGGTGTGATGGCTACCGGACTGCCGAATGGCTGCCAGCCTTCCTTCAGTTTTTGTGTCAGTCGTTCTGCAAGGTCTGACGGCGATGCCGCCCTGACCACATCGTAATATTTAAATGTCATGCCTCCCCCTTGTTGTAACAACAATTCTTATGTACATGCTTTTCCGGCCATCCCGTAAATCAAAATGCAAAAAATAAAATACTTACAATGTAAAATATTGTTTCATTGTAACCACTGGTTTCATAAAAACTCATAATCGGAAGCCTGATTATCAGCCTTCCGATTCACAGACATCAAAAGAGCGAAACAATTAGTACCAAAATGATACAAAAAAAATAAAACCCACCTTAAAAAACTAAATAAACCGATCTTTTTCAATGAGTTACAACAAGCTCCAGACTATGTTTTGTCTGTAAAAACATCAAAGTCGATGTGCACAAGAAGGTTGAAAAAGATGGAATGGATAGTTATTGACACAGTGATATGCTCATCAAGCGGAATAACGTTTTCAACTGTGTGGTGTAAAATAAAACTGATACTCTGGTATCAGTCAGATGTATTCCTGCCACCGGGGAGTGTTTTCACACCTGTTAATTCTGGTTCTGGTGTGATTCTGGACAATAAACTGCTTCCCATAACCATTTATAACGTTACCCCGTTTAACAGAAACTTCTGGTTCATCATCAAAAATAACAAAGAGTGCCCCGGAAAATCCGTAAAAAGAAAATGCCCTAACAACAACTGTGTGCTGGTAATATGTCCATACGGGCATAAGTGACGACATATGGATGCATTTCAGATGATATTCACCTTGAGGTGCATCCGCATAAAAGAAAGCCCCTCCGGAGAGGGGCTGGTATTATCATCCACAAAACAATTATCTGCATGGTGCCGGGTGCCTCCCGGTGAGTCCGGCATCAGCATCCGAACCCGCAATATTGCCCAAATAAAGCTAAAGGATGATTGTGACCTGCTGATTTGCCCCTCCGCACAGGGGGATTCACCATGCGGTGTGATTTTTAACAAACTCCCCACCCGCCAGACAATCATCAACTTGCTGAACTGTGAGGTATTTAAAAATTTCGCAGCCTCTTGCCACCCGCTTTCACGAAGGTCATGCGTAGAATGCCGCAGCGTAACTATCACTGATGAATTCAGGATAGCCAGTGGCTACGGCTCAGTTATGGTGCTGGTTAACGGACTTGAACCGCTACCCATTCGCTTACAAGGCGACTGCTCTACCATTGGAGCTAAACCAGCATATTTGGCGGGACAGCGTGGACTCGAACCACGATAAGAAGGTTAACAGCCTTCCGTAATGACCTTTATACGACTGACCCAAATAAAAAAAGCCACCGTTGCAACTTAAGAGTCACTAACGGCAGCTTACATCTTTAAACGGTATGATATTTCATTCTGGCGGCCTCAAAAGCCGCAGCGGCAAGTTCGGCAGTATCATGGTATCCAAGGTTAATACACTTTCCAGACGCATTAATTCTTACTCTCCATTTCCCGTACTTAGCATCCCAAGACACGCCACGGTATCCAGATTTATTATTCTTCTGAATTTTCCTGTTTTGCATATTTTCGGAATGAGTGACAAGACGAAGATTTGATATCCGGTTATCTGTTCTTACCCTGTTGATGTGATCAATAAAACCATCTGGCATGGTGCCATAAACAATCAACCATGCCAGTCTGTGAGCAGGGTATGCTTTACCATTAATCATAATCATTAAATACCCATCAGAATTTATTGATGAGCATTTCTTGAAAGCAAAACGAGAGTTCCATGTCAAAGTGGTCCTCTCTCTTCCCTGCCTCTGTAGTGGCACACTAAATTTGGCCACCTGAACAGAGGTGATATGCTCACCTCAGAACAACACAGGTGCTCCAATGAAAAAAAGAAATTTCAGCGCAGAGTTTAAACGCGAATCCGCTCAACTGGT
>NZ_PYQM01000099.1:0-2350 GCF_003027595.1 Escherichia sp. 20412-1
GCTGCGTGACATTAGCCACCACCGCATGCGTGTGTAACTGTGGTTCCTGATCGCGACTGGTGTCGTGGTTAAACAGTGCCATCACCAGATTACCGGTCAGCACCGTTTCTGACTGTCCGTCCGTCATAACCCGTGTGGAGGCCAGCGCCTCCACCTGACGAACAGCAAAGTCCACGGCCTGATTATGTGCATCAATCAGGCGCTTATCGCCACCTGGCATGGCCATCATGGAGACACTTTTGGGGGCGGAGAAGGTCAGGTCGTAGCCGGGACGATGCTTATTACTGCCATCCTGCATGCGGCTTAGATCCGCGCCGTCCGGCAGCCTTCCCTCCAGAAGACGGGTAAAAACATCCTTATCGACACTGCCCTGCAGTCCCAGCTGTTCAGCCCCCCTGCCGACCCAGCGTTCTCCCATGCTGCCCAGCACATAGTAATTATCCTTGTCGGTATAATAGTTACCGGCACTTCCGGCCGATCTGACCTGCGCGATACTCATCATCAGAAATCATCTCCCGGCTCAACATCCTCCCCGCGCTCCCGGTGCACATTGATGTTCACCTCTTCACGGCGCTGCATCTGCTGCTGGATATCCGGATTCTGCTCCCGTTGCCATGTCTCGTAAGCCGCCATATCCACCACCTCGCCGGATTCACTGATCCCGGGCGGCAGTTGCTGTTCCATCTCTTCTTCCGGTTTCATTTTCAGCTCCTGCTCGATCCCCCCGGCCGGAACATTCACTCCTGCATCAGACTTCTTATCGTTGATAACAGAAGACACCGGCTGTTGTGGCTGTTGTGGCTGTTGTGGCTGTTGTGGCTGTTGTGGCTGTTGTGGCTGTTCAGCCTGAGTCACGTCTTCTCCGGAAACAACCTCCGGTACATCCGGTTCGAAGAGGCTGGCCATCTGGCGACCTTCTGCTTCCCGTGCAGCAAGCACGGCACTCAGACGGTTCTCCATTTCCGGATTGATGTCACGCGGAATAAACTCCGGGGCAACCTTCGGACGTGCCTGATATTTCAGCGAGAGTTTTACTGCCGGATACGGTCCGGGCAGCGTGACATAACAGGTCAGATCCGGCAGAGACTGAATGTCGGAATAACTGACCAGCGTCTGACGCTCCATCTCCTTACCGGTCGATACCCCGTCACGTACCGGGTCTGCACCGTAGGAATACTGCTCGCTGGCTTTCAGGTGCTCTTTCTCACCAATTTCACCGGCAGCGAACTCTGCAATCTTATGACTCGGGGAGCGGAAAAAGGCACGAGTATTCAGCACATCAAACAGCGTGGCCGCCGCTTTCTCACCGTAGATATCTTCCAGCTGGGCATAGGACTGGATACCAAACACATAACAGCCACCGAACTTACGGGCTTCCGGCAGGATCTCCACCAGATCCGGCAATTTGTGCAGCGTGGGTAACTCATCACAGAAAAACCACACACGACGGTTACGGTTTTCTCCCATTGCCAGCAGCCCACGAATGGCAATGGACAGCCACATGGAAACCACCGGCTTCAGAGAGGCATGGGTGTCGGCATTCGACGAGATAAACAGCCAGCCGTTTTGCTTATCTTCCCGGACACCACGCATCCAGTCACGAATGGTGAAGGACTCACCGCTGTGCTCAATCCCCTGCAGGTAACGGATGGCTTTCACGTAGTTGGTCAGCACGGCACGGATGGATATGGCCGTTTTCTCGATTTTCTCTTCCACCAGGTTGGCTGCCGGTGAATTACGCAGGTAGGTACGCAGTTTTTCAATTTTGATGGAAAGCAGTGTATCCACCAGTTTGCTGTAGCTGCGGTTGGGGTCATTGCGCATCAGGTACGCCGCTTCCGCAAAAATGGTGCGCCCGGAGCCCTGCCAGAACGGGTTCTCTTTTGTGCCCATCGGGATCAGCGTGTTCGCGACATTATCAAAATCCGGCTGTGTCAGGCACTCCTTCCATAAATCCCAGGCGGCACAGCGTGCATCCAGCGGATTCAGGATCTTATCGATGGAGGGATCATAGTAACTTTTAACAAACTCACACGAACGATCATAAATAACCACCATATCGCCGCGTTTACGGGCATAGTTGGCAAGGCGTCGGATAACTTCTGACTTACCCGTCGACACTGTTCCGTGCAGACAGAAGTTCTGGATTTCAGAATCCCGGATAATCGGCAGATCGCCAATCCTGATATCGGAGTCCTTGCCGTCTTTTTTCAGCATCCGGGTAACCTCTTTCGGGTTGTCTGTCAGCTGACGACCACCTGTGACTTCATTTTCACTCTGCTGTTTACCCTGATGCCCCAGAATCCAGGTCGTGACAAAAAAGGTAATCAGGCAAATAACCAGGGCCACA
>NZ_PYQM01000009.1:0-128935 GCF_003027595.1 Escherichia sp. 20412-1
ACAGTCGGGCTTTTAGCTTTTGAGAATTGCAAGTTCTAATATGGAGGTCTTCCGTGCTCAATTTTAGCGGAGGAGACTGGATAGTGAAAGCCCTTAAACTACTGGCAAGAAGCAGAAGACTACGCCAAGTTTATTATTCAACGTTAGTTGCTGTACTGTATATGCCCTGATACGCTCCCCCGCTTTAGTTGAGTTGGTAAAACTATGCGGGAATTAGGCGGACTGTCGCGGACTGATGAGTGGGAAGCATCGCCCAACAGGGCGGGGAGTCTCCTTCTTGGTGTGGCGGTGTTCAACAAAAAATTAGCGCAAGAAGACGAAAAATCACCTTGCGCTAATACTCTGTCTCAGGTCACTAATCACATCTAACTCATTGATTAATAGTGACTCTAAATGTAGTGTTTTGTCGCGTTTTGTAGTCTATTATTTAACCATAGATACATGTAACCGTATGATTTTTAAATAATTTATATGATTTTATCATCCTTTAGGTGAAAAAGGTTGAGTCGCAAAGTGGAATGCATCTAGCATAAAGCCTTATTATTGATGAGGCTATCATGCGCATACTGCTTTTGTTACTTCTTCCCTTTTTCGTGTTACCCGTTTTTGCGGGCGATAACCTGTTGCGCTGGCATTATGCGCAACATTTTACGGAGCAGCCTGTTACATCACTTAAAGTCAAACGCTCGTGGAAATTGTGTGCGCTCTATCCCAGTCTGAAGGATTCATACTGGTTATCGTTGAACTATGGTATGCAGAAAGCAGCCCGCCGAAGTCAAACGCTCGTGGAAATTGTGTGCGCTCTATCCCAGTCTGAAGGATTCATACTGGTTATCGTTGAACTATGGTATGCAGAAAGCAGCCCGCCGCTATGGTGTGGATTTAAAAGTGCTGGAGGCCGGTGGCTACGGTCAGTTGGCTACTCAGCAGGCGCAAATTGAGCAGTGTAAACAATGGGGCGCAGAAGCGATTTTGCTCGGTAGCAGCACGACGTCATTTCCCGAATTGCAAAAGCAGGTAGAAAGTCTGCCAGTGATCGAGCTGGTGAATGCCATTGACGACTCACAGGTAACAAGCCGCGTTGGCGTGCCCTGGTTTCAGATGGGCTATCAGCCGGGGCGGTATCTGGTGCAATGGAGCAACGGAAAACCTCTCAATGTATTGTTGATGCCCGGCCCGGACAACGCCGGGGGTAGTAAGGAGATGGTAGCGGGGTTCCGCGCAGCCATTGCCGGAAGCCCGGTGCGTATTGTTGATATTGCGCTCGGAGATAACGATATTGAAATCCAGCGTAACCTGTTGCAGGAGATGCTGGAGCGTCATCCAGAAATCGACGTTGTTGCCGGAACGGCCATTGCCGCAGAGGCGGCGATGGGCGAAGGGCGCAACCTGAAAACGCCGCTCACCGTAGTGTCATTTTATCTTTCACACCAGGTTTATCGTGGCCTGAAGCGGGGAAGAGTGATTATGGCTGCCAGCGATCAAATGGTCTGGCAGGGGGAACTGGCTGTTGAGCAGGCTATCAGACAATTACAGGGACAATCGGTGTCTGATAATATCAGCCCACCGATTTTAATCCTGACGCCGAAAAATGCCGACCGTAAACATATTCGCCGCTCGCTGTCGCCAGGAGGATTTCGTCCGGTCTATTTTTATCAGCACACATCAGCGGCTAGGAAATAGCCCTCGCCATGTTGAGTCACCAGTAAATCCGCGCTGAGTTTATGGCGTAAACGACGAATTAACACATCGACGGTACGCAGGTCGGGGTTTTCCACCCGACGGGCAGAGAGCATACGCAGCAGACGTTCGCGACTGAGAATTTTGCCGGGATTGGTCACAAACGCCACCAACATTTCATACTCTGCGCGGGTCAGTTTAATCGGCTCGCCATCCAGCTCCAGCGTATGGCGCGACACATTTAGGCAATAACCAGCAAAGCAATAACAGTTGTCCTGAGTAAGTGGTTGCACCTGCCGCGCGAGGTCGATGCGCCAGAGCAGATTTTTCACCCGCACCACCAGTTCGCGCAATTCCAGCGGCTTGGTTACGTAATCGTCCGCGCCCATCTCCAGCCCGACAATGCGGTCAATCTGATCGCTGCGTCCGGTAACCAGAATAATGCCTACCGTCGAACGTTCCCGCAACGCGCGGGTTAACATCAGGCCATTTTCATCAGGTAAATTAATATCCAACAGAATTAAATCGACCGGCTGATTCTGCATAATTTCCCGCAGCCCGGCACCGCTCGCCGTAACGGAAACGGTATACCCCTCTTGGGTAAAGTAGGTTTGTAAGCGTGCCTGGGTAATCGGCTCATCTTCAACAATAACAATATGATGTGGCATCAGGGGGGATTACTCATTCTGTTCATATCTGTTCATATTTTGCCGTAAGCCGTTCATCCTGACCAGTGCCGCTGTTCATATTTGCTCATTAAGATCACTTCACTAAACCTTAATTTTACAGGGGCTATTATGCGGAAACTCTGGAATGCGCTACGCCGACCCAGTGCTCGTTGGTCGGTGCTGGCGCTGGTCGCTATTGGGATTGTGATTGGCGTCGCGCTGATTGTGTTGCCTCACGTTGGGATTAAAGTCACCAGCACAACCGAATTTTGTGTCAGTTGCCACAGTATGCAACCGGTGTATGAAGAATATAAACACTCGGTGCATTTCCAGAACGCCTCTGGCGTGCGTGCCGAATGCCATGACTGCCATATTCCGCCGGATATTCCGGGCATGGTGAAGCGTAAACTGGAAGCGAGCAACGACATTTACCAAACCTTTATTGCCCACTCCATTGATACACCTGAGAAATTCGAAGCCAAACGAGCGGAACTTGCCGAGCGTGAATGGGCGCGAATGAAAGAAAACAACTCGGCAACCTGCCGTTCCTGTCATAACTACGATGCGATGGATCATGCGAAGCAGCATCCGGAAGCGGCGCGTCAGATGAAGGTGGCAGCGAAAGATAACCAATCCTGCATCGACTGTCATAAAGGTATTGCCCACCAGTTGCCGGATATGAGTAGCGGTTTCCGTAAGCAGTTCGACGAGCTGCGCGCCAGTGCTGATGACAGTGGTGACACGCTGTACTCCATTGATATCAAGCCGATTTATGCGGCGAAAGGCGATAAAGAGGCGTCTGGTTCTCTGCTGCCTGCCTCAGAAGTGAAAGTCCTTAAACGTGACGGCGACTGGCTGCAAATTGAAATTACCGGCTGGACGGAAAGTGCCGGACGTCAGCGTGTACTCACCCAGTTCCCAGGCAAACGCATCTTTGTTGCCTCGATTCGTGGTGATGTTCAGCAGCAGGTGAAAACGCTGGAGAAAACCACCGTGACCGATACCAATACCGAGTGGAGCAAGTTGCAGGCCACTGCGTGGATGAAGAAAGGCGACATGGTGAACAACATCAAACCAATCTGGGCTTATGCGGATTCGCTGTACAACGGCACCTGTAATCAGTGCCACGGCGCACCGGAAATCTCCCACTTTGACGCTAACGGTTGGATTGGCACGCTCAACGGCATGATTGGCTTTACCAGCCTCGATAAACGTGAAGAACGCACCTTGCTGAAATATCTGCAAATGAATGCGTCCGACACTGCAGGCAAGGTTCACGGCGATAAGAAGGAAGAAAAATAATGAAGAATAACGATCTCTTTCAGGCATCACGTCGGCGTTTTCTGGCGCAACTCGGCGGCTTAACTATCGCCGGGATGCTGGGGCCGTCACTGTTAACGCCGCGCCGTGTGAATGCGGCGCAAGCGGCTACTGAGGCGGTCACCTCGAAAGAGGGCATTCTGACCGGGTCGCACTGGGGGGCTATCCGCGCGACGGTGAAGGATGGTCGCTTTGTGGCGGCAAAACCGTTCGAACTGGATAAATATCCGTCGAAAATGATCGCCGGATTGCCGGATCACGTACACAACGCGGCGCGTATTCGTTACCCGATGGTACGCGTGGACTGGCTACGTAAGCGCCATCTGAGCGACACATCCCAGCGTGGCGATAACCGCTTCGTGCGCGTGAGCTGGGATGAAGCCCTCGACATGTTCTATGAAGAGCTGGAACGTGTGCAGAAAACGCACGGTCCGAGCGCCCTGTTGACTGCCAGCGGTTGGCAATCGACGGGGATGTTCCACAATGCTTCCGGTATGTTGGCGAAAGCCATTGCACTGCATGGCAATAGTGTCGGTACAGGTGGTGACTATTCTACCGGTGCTGCGCAGGTGATCCTGCCGCGTGTGGTTGGTTCGATGGAAGTGTATGAACAGCAAACCTCCTGGCCGCTGGTATTGCAGAACAGCAAAACCATTGTGCTGTGGGGCTCCGATTTGCTGAAAAACCAGCAGGCGAACTGGTGGTGCCCGGATCATGACGTTTATGAATATTACGAGCAGCTAAAAGCGAAAGTTGCTGCTGGTGAAATTGAAGTCATCAGCATCGATCCGATCGTGACGTCAACTCACGAGTATTTGGGGCGTGAGCATGTGAAGCACATTGCGATTAACCCGCAAACTGATGTGCCGCTGCAATTGGCGCTGGCGTATACGCTGTACAGCGAAAATCTGTACGACAAAAACTTCCTCACCAACTACTGCGTGGGCTTTGAGCAGTTCCTGCCGTATCTGCTGGGCGAGAAAGACGGTCAGCCGAAAGATGCCGTATGGGCTGAAAAACTGACTGGTATTGATGCCGAAACAATTCGTGCGCTGGCACGGCAGATGGCGGCGAACAGAACACAGATCATTGCTGGCTGGTGTGTACAGCGTATGCAGCACGGTGAACAGTGGGCGTGGATGGTTGTGGTTCTGGCAGCGATGCTGGGACAAATTGGCCTGCCGGGCGGTGGCTTTGGTTTTGGCTGGCACTATAACGGCGCAGGTACGCCGGGGCGTAAAGGCGTTATTCTGAGCGGTTTCTCCGGTTCAACGTCGATTCCGCCTGTTCACGACAACAGCGACTACAAAGGTTATAGCAGCACCATTCCGATTGCCCGTTTTGTCGATGCGATCCTCGAACCAGGGAAAGTGATCAACTGGAACGGTAAATCGGTAAAACTGCCGCCGCTGAAAATGTGTATTTTTGCCGGAACTAATCCATTCCATCGTCATCAGCAGATCAACCGTATTATCGAAGGCTGGCGTAAGCTGGAAACGGTTATCGCCATAGATAATCAGTGGACCTCAACCTGCCGTTTTGCCGATATCGTGCTACCTGCGACCACGCAGTTTGAGCGTAACGATCTCGACCAGTACGGCAACCACTCCAACCGTGGAATTATCGCTATGAAACAGGTGGTGCCGCCACAGTTTGAGGCGCGCAACGACTTTGATATTTTCCGCGAGCTGTGCCGTCGCTTTAATCGTGAAGAAGCCTTTACTGAAGGGCTGGATGAAATGGGCTGGCTGAAACGCATCTGGCAGGAAGGTGTACAACAGGGCAAAGGACGCGGCGTTCATCTACCAGCGTTTGATGACTTCTGGAATAACAAAGAGTACGTCGAGTTTGACCACCCGCAGATGTTTGTTCGCCACCAGGCATTCCGTGAAGATCCGGATCTCGAACCGCTGGGGACGCCGAGCGGCCTGATTGAGATCTATTCGAAAACCATCGCTGACATGAACTATGACGATTGTCAGGGGCATCCGATGTGGTTTGAGAAAATCGAACGCTCCCACGGTGGGCCAGGCTCGCAGAAATATCCGTTGCATTTGCAATCTGTGCATCCGGATTTTCGACTTCACTCGCAGTTATGTGAGTCGGAAACTCTGCGTCAGCAGTATACGGTGGCGGGTAAAGAGCCTGTCTTTATTAGCCCGCAGGATGCCAGTGCGCGCGGCATTCGTCACGGTGATGTGGTACGCGTCTTTAACGATCGCGGTCAGGTGTTAGCAGGGGCAGTCGTTTCTGACCGTTATGCACCCGGTGTGACGCGAATTCACGAAGGGGCATGGTACGATCCGGATAAAGACGGCGAGCCAGGGGCGCTGTGCAAATACGGTAACCCCAATGTGTTGACCATTGACATCGGCACCTCGCAGTTGGCGCAGGCGACCAGTGCGCATACCACACTGGTGGAAATCGAAAAATACACAAGCACAGTGGATCAGGTGACGGCGTTTAGCGGCCCCATCGAAATGGTGGCGCAGTGCGAATATGTTCCGGCGTCGCAGGTGAAATCATGACTTCCTTGACGGCACAACAGACTGCCTGCGTCTACGCCTGGCTGGCACAGTTGTTTTCCCGTGAACTGGACGATGAACAACTGACGCAAATCGCCAGTGCGGAGATGGCTGAATGGTTTTCTTTGCTGAAAAGCGAACCGCCGCTGGCTGCGGCGGTGGACGAGCTGGAGAAAAGCATTGCTGCCCTGGTGGTACGTAACGACGCCCGTCTGGAACTGGCCGCTGATTTTTGCGGCCTGTTTCTGATGACCGACAAGCAAGCGGCGCTGCCGTATGCATCGGCCTACAAACAGGACGAGCAAGAGATTAAACACTTGTTGGTTGAGGCGGGCATGGAAACCAGTAGCAACTTCAACGAACCGGCAGATCATCTGGCGATTTATCTTGAGTTGTTGAGCTATCTGCATTTTTCACTGGGGGAAGGGAAAGTTACCACACAAAAAATCAACAGCTTACGGCAAAAAACGCTGGCGGCGCTGCGATCATGGCTACCGGAATTTGTAACGCGTTGCCGTCAGTATGACAGCTTTGGTTTTTACGCGACACTAAGCCAGTTATTGCTGGTGCTGGTGGAGTGCGACAACCAAAACAGATAATGCCGTTTGTAGGCCTGGTAAGACGCGTTAAGCGTCGCATCAGGCATTATGGCACAGCCGCCGGATGCGGCGTGAACGCCTTATCCGACCTACGGAACAGTGATCTTTGTAGGCCTGATATGACGCGTTAAGCGTCGCATCAGGCATTATGGCACAGCCGCCGGATGCGGCGTGAACGCCTTATCCGGCCTACGGGACAGTGATCTTTGTAGGCCTGATAAGACGCGTTAAGCGTCGCATCAAGCATTATGGCACAGCCGCCGGATGCGGCGTGAACGCCTTATCCGGCCTACGGAACAGTGATCTTTGTAGGTCTGGTAAGACGCGTTAAGCGTCGCATCAGGCATTATGGCACAGCCGCCGGATGCGGCGTGAACGCCTTATCCGGCCTACGGGACAGTGATCTTTGTAGGCCTGATAAGACGCGTTAAGCGTCGCATCAGGCAACAAACTCACGGATGAGCCACAAACCGGGAAAGCCGTTGGCGCAGCAGGCGGTTTTCCTGTTTCAGATGTGCGATATCATCCATTAACGTTAGCGCCACCGCGATCCCCGGCCAGTCAAGCGCCAGTTCCTGACGCAGACGTACCGCGCGTTGCACCACAATGGCGGCATGGTCGTCAAACACCCAGGTCGTTTCCTGAATCTCACGCGGTTCAACTACGCCTAAACCGACAATTTCATTCAACTCCTCTTCAGAAATGCCGGTATGCAGGCAAAATTCAGTAATGGTAAAAGTCACCGTAACGTTAGCCATTATGCTTTCCCCCAATCTTTACGTGGATCAAAAGACGACTGGGCGTCTGCCAGTTGTTGCCACAGCGCAGCAGTGTTTTCATCAGGTTTCGGCGGCATGACGATTTTCAGCACCGCATACAGGTCGCCGGTCTGTTTTTTACCGACCAGACCTTTACCTTTAACGCGCAATCGTTGTCCGGCCTGACTGCCTGGTGGGATGGTCAGCAAAATGCTTTCTTTCAGTGTTGGAACGGTGACTTTAGCTCCCAGTGCCGCTTCCCACGGACTAACCGGCACCACAATTTCCAGATCCTGACCGACAATATCAAACAACGGATGTGGCGCAATATGAATCACCAGCCACAGATCGCCATTCGGACCGCCGTTTTCGCCCGGCGTCCCCTGGCCTTTCAGGCGGATACGTTGACCATTGCCGACACCCGCCGGGATCTTCACATTCAGCGTTTTCGGGATTTCCTGTTCGATCATGCCAAAGGCGTTATAAACCGGCAGGTTATAGCTGATGGTACGTTTATGCTCAGTAAGCGTTTCTTCAAGGAATACCGCCACTTCGATTTCAATGTCGTGGCCACGTGTGGCCGGGCGCTGGCGCCTCTGACGGGCATGCTGACCGAAAATTGATGAGAAGATATCGTCAAAATCTTCGGCGTTGAAACTCTGGCCGTCACCATGCTGGAACTGACGGTTAAATTGCGGATCGTTGCGATGTTGCCACATCTGATCATATTCAGCGCGACGTTGTTCATCACTCAATACTTCCCAGGCTTCAGCGACCTCTTTGAAGCGGGCTTCGGCATCGGGTTCTTTGCTGACATCAGGATGGTATTTGCGGGCCAGTCGACGATAGGCGGTCTTGATTGTCTTGAGATCGTCCGTCGGTTTCACGCCCATGATGGCGTAATAATCCTTTAATTCCATAGCGTTATCTCGCGTAAATCAATACAGACAAAGGGAAACCCCTGACAAGGTATCAGTGTTAAGTGTAGGGGAAATCAGAAAAAATCGTAGGTCTGTGACGAAACATAACTAAAAATGATATTTTCAGCCTGAATGTTGGCAGGTAAAAGAGGGGGGCGTTTACCCTTCATGGATGCCCCATGACTACGTTGCCAGGGGGCTGAAAACGGGGAACTTATCTTGCTTTTACTGCCGTGACCATCACTTCAACCAGAATCTCCGGGCGAGCCATCTCAGCTTGTACGGCAGCACGGGCTGGGCTATATCCTTCTGGTATCCAACTAACCCATACGTCGTTGAAATCGGCAAAATCGCGGGTGATATCTTTTATCCATACCTGCGCGGATAAGATATGAAATTTATCACTGCCAGCCGCTGCAAGTAATTCGTCGATTTTTTCCAGCACTTCGCGCGTTTGTTGCGCGATGTCTGGGGTATTGCTTTTCGGTGTCTGGCCGGAGAGAAAAACAAGGTTGCTATATTCCACGCTGGCGGCCAGACGCGGCTGTGGGTTATTACGTTTGATATTCAAGCTGATTGGCTCCATGTCAGTCCATCAAGTGAAATTGCAGGATCTTCGCCCGACAGCAGAGCGCCTAACACCACAGCACTACCTGCCGCCAGCGTGAAGCCCAGACTGCCCTGACCAAGATTCATCCAGAGATTTTGATACTTCGCCCGTCCTAATAGTGGCGGACCCGCAGGAGTGGATGGACGCATACCTGTCCATAATTCGGCATCATCGATACCTTGCAGTTGCGGAAAACTGGAGGCTACGATCTGTTTTAAGGCATCAATGCGTTCAGGGCGCAGTTCATTACCGTCATAGCCAATATCGACCATGGCGGCGATACGCAACCGGTCACCGAGTCGGGCATAGACAATTTTATGACCATAGTCGGTGACACTGATTTGCGGTGCGATCCCCATTTTTTGTGGGAAAGGGAGTGTCAGACTGTAACCTTTCAGACCGCAAAGCGGTACGTGAATCCCGGTTTCGGTAAGTAAATGTGTGCTGCCATTTCCGGCGGCAACGACATAATCATCAGCAATCAGCGTTCCTGTACTGGTGGTAATGGAGACTATGCGCTCACCTTTTTTATTCAACTGCAAAACTTCACAATCGGTCTGTAGCGAAAAATTCGCGCTGGCATTAAGTTTGGCAAGTAATGCCTGGCAGAACTTATAGCAGTCCGCCGTTTCATCGCCGGGAGAATAAATACCACCGCACAGGGAATTACCAATATGTTTTAGTGCGGGTTCAAGATGAACGCACTCTTCGCGTAATAGAGTCTGTTGAAAATGCGGATTAATGCCTTTTGCCGCTTTGGCTAAATCTTGCTGGCGGCGATGAATAATCAGTTTGCCAGAACGGCGCCAGTGGAAATCATCAAGATTATCCTCCAGCAACCATGCTTCCATTACCTGACGACTTAATAGTGATAAGCGTAAAATATGATCGCCATTGAGTTTATTTGTCCGGTTATTGCAGGCCAGTAAAAACGCCAGCAACCAGCGCCACTGACTTAATGACATGCGCAAACGCATATTCAGTGGAGAGTCACTTTTCCCCATCCATTTAAGCCCCTGCATCGGTACGCCTTTATCCGCCAGAGGGGCAACGTAACGATAACTGAGTTGCCCACCGTTAGCGAAACTGGTGGCGACGCCTGCCTGGCTGTTGCGTTCTAACAATTGTACCTGATGGCCCTGTTTTACCAGGACCCATGCTGTCGCCAGACCAATGACCCCGCCGCCAATAACTACAATGCGTTTTTTCATCACCTGAGATATCCACCGCTAATAAATGCGTTGGGGTTATGTCAAAACATTTAGGCCTGAGGAGCAATTGACTTTTTATTTTCAGGGTATAACTCAAGGTTAATGGCTCGCAGTTGCTGACGTAATTGCTGGCAGAGGAAATCAACAAATTTTTGTGTAATGGGGCTAAGTGACACGTCGGCACGACGTAGCAAACAAAGATCAATTTTCATTGGTGGTTCGATGGGGTGAATTGTTTCTGCCGGGAGGTTATGACGGGCAGAGAAAATATCGGTAATACTGCATCCCATTCCTCGTTTTACAAATTCAGTCGCCATGTAATAGGTCTGGACATTCAGGCGCGTTGTCAAAAAATCACGCCGTTTGGCTATGGCATTGGAAAGGGAATGTGGGCCAGGAGAAATCCAGCGTTGTTGGTCAATCTTGTCTATTTCTACCGCGCCCTGGCGATAGTCCCGGTCGATATAAACCAGCGGAACTTCGGCTATCAGTGTCGTCATAATCTCCCCCTGTTGAATCGGCTGTAGCGTCAGGGCCAGATCAATCTCACGCAGATCAAGTTTTTTAACCAACGTTTCAGTGTGCTCTGTCGTCAGTGTCATTACCAGATTTGCATTCTGCTGGTAAAACGCAGTGACTATTTCGGGCACCAGGCTTAATCCCAGGCTTGGCAGGCATCCCAGGGCTATTCTGGCTCGGGGATCTCGCGTCAGGTTATCGGCCAGCAGTCGCAGGTTATCGAGTTCGTGATAAATCGACTGCGCTTTTTCAAAAAGTGTGATCGCTTCGCTGGTTGGAAGAAGCTTGCCACGAACTCGCTGAAAGAGCTGAAAACCGAGTTTTTGTTCAGCGTTTTTTAACGCTTTACTGGCGGCCGGTTGGGAAATATTCAGCGATTCCGCTGCACGTGAAAGTGTTCCGCATGTCATCACGGCATAGAAGATTTCCAGGTGGCGCAGTTTCATTAAGAGTTAACCCAGAGTTATAGACGATAGATAAAAAGTCATTTCATGGTAACACCAAGTTAACATAAATTTAATCTGTAACGCCTGTTCTGGTAACAATGCGTTATTTGCCCACCTAAAAGGGGTTAATTACGAACTCAGAATAATACCTGTAGTACCCGGACAAACCCTCAGTGCATTTTGCCAACAATAATAACGAGGGGGGATATTTTCTGAGCTGTCCAAATACATCGGCTGATATTGACGGTCGATTCGATGGGGTTAAGGAGTTATATGAGTGACTCAATGCTCGCTGGTGGTTTGCTAACCAGACAAAATATCACCAAAAAGAATGTCATTATTGGCTTACTGTTGGTTATTTTTTTATTGACAGCGTTCTGGTGTCAGGGGCGTCCAGGTAATGAACTCGGACTGCTGGGTTTCACACCGTTGGTGGCGTTAGCGGTGCTCTCGTTGATAGGCGTCGATATTGTTCTGGCGGTTATTTCATCCATTATTATTGCGATGATAATGACTTCCACCGGTTTACCAGAAATGGGCACCATGCTGGCAAAATCGACAGGATAGTTTATCGCCACTGTTGGACTGATCATTATGCTTGGCGCAGGCGTCGGTGAAGTGGCAACACGTACCGGAGCGGCCGTTGAACTGGTCAAATTTGTGGTACATCGGATCGGGCTTTCCAGCCAGACACGGGTCAAATTTGGCATCGTCATCTCTTCCATTCTCATCTGTGGCGCGCTGGGCACTATGGCGGGTGGCAATGTTGCGGTGATTATTCCTGTGGCAGCAGCAGTACGGCTTACACCTCCCACGGTGGCGGCACTGATGATGACGGCGGGGTCAGTGGGATTATTTACCGGGCCTTTTACCCCCAGCACAGTGACGATTTTACAACTCGGCGGCCTGACTTATCCGCAATATCTGATGTACGTCGGGTTACCAATGAGCGCCGTGACGTTATTCGCAGGCTGGATCATGGCCGGGCGAATTCAGAAGATGACGGAAGGAAAATTGCATTACGACGTCGATCTTTCAGAGAAAACGCAGGAAGAAGAAGATCCCGCACGCGATCGCCGTCGCAAGCTCAGCGCCCTGGCATTTGCAGCAACCATTATTGTTATGGCGGTTATTGGCGTAGTGATAAAAGCAGGTTTTAGTTTTGCCATTATCGTTATGTTGTTGGTGGCTCTGGTCACCGGGCTGGTGGGAGGGTTAAGTCCAACCGGGATCTTGCAGGCGCTGTATAAAGGGTGTGGCAGGCTGGTGTGGATGTTTCTGCTCTACTGGCTGTATAACCCGATTCTGGAACTTATGGATAGCCTACAGGCGTATCAGGGGTTGCTCGAATATACCCAACCCCTGTTAACCGGGATATCTCCGGCATGGCTTTGCTTCTGTATTTTTGCCTTTAACATTATCGGTCATGTGCCTGGTGCCGCAGTGGCTCAGATGACTTTTACGCACAAAATATTTGGCCCGATGTTGATGGCTGCAGGTGTACCGCCACAGGGTACAACGGCGGTATTGTTAGCTTCATCGCAAGTGGACTGGTTTGGGCCTTTCCCTTCATCGGATATGTTTGGCCAAATGGGGCTGGCACAATCTACTCACCTGAAATATATGCTTTATAACGGTTGGGCCATTGTCATTGCCAATATCATTCTTTTTGCCGTGCTGTTTCAGATATTAGTTTAACGATACAAACCAGGCGATAGTGCAGCTACTGTCCGTTATCGCCTGACGGTTTCCCGCCTCGTCATCTGCTAAATTGCGAACCGGTTCCCGGAAAAATGCCATATTTCTGTCACACTCTTAATTGATTGATAACTAAAGAGGTGATGGGAATGAAAAAAACGCTAATAGCTGCGGCCGTGGCTGGAATGGTTTTACTCTCTTCGAATGCTCAGGCACAGACAGTGCCGGAAGGCTATCAGCTACAGCAAGTGCTACTCATGAGCCGTCATAACTTACGTGCGCCGCTGGCAAATAATGGCAGCGTGCTTGAGCAGTCCACGCCGAATAAATGGCCGCAATGGGATGTCCCCGGAGGGCAACTCACCACCAAAGGCGGCGTGCTGGAAGTGTATATGGGCCATTACATGCGTGAATGGCTGGCAGAGCAGGGGATGGTGAAATCGGGCGAATGTCCGCCACCGGACACCGTTTACGCCTACGCGAACAGCCTGCAACGTACCGTCGCCACTGCGCAGTTCTTTATTACTGGCGCATTCCCGGGGTGTGATATTCCTGTTCATCATCAGGAAAAAATGGGCACGATGGACCCAACCTTTAACCCGGTAATCACCGATGATTCCGCTGCATTCAGCGAGCAGGCAGTGGCAGCAATGGAAAAAGAGTTGAGTAAACTCCAGCTTACCGACAGCTACCAGCTACTGGAAAAAATCGTTAACTATAAAGATTCTCCGGCTTGTAAAGAAAAACAGCAGTGTTCACTGGTGGATGGCAAAAATACTTTTAGCGCGAAATATCAACAAGAGCCGGGCGTTTCCGGGCCGTTGAAGGTGGGCAACTCGCTGGTGGATGCGTTTACTTTGCAATACTACGAAGGTTTCCCGATGGATCAGGTGGCCTGGGGAGAGATCAAATCAGATCAACAGTGGAAGGTGTTGTCGAAACTGAAAAACGGTTACCAGGATAGCCTGTTTACTTCACCGGAAGTGGCGCGCAATGTCGCGAAACCGCTGGTGAGCTACATTGACAAAGCCCTGGTCACCGATCGCGCCAGTGCGCCGAAGATTACGGTGTTGGTAGGACACGACTCTAACATTGCCTCGCTACTCACTGCGCTGGATTTCAAACCGTATCAACTGCATGACCAGAATGAACGTACGCCCATTGGTGGCAAGATTGTCTTCCAGCGTTGGCATGACAGCAAAGCCAATCGTGATTTGATGAAAATCGAGTATGTGTACCAGAGTTCGCAGCAGTTGCGTAATGCCGACGCCTTAACCCTGCAAGCACCTGCTCAGCGCGTGACGCTGGAACTTACCGGCTGCCCGATAGATGCCAACGGATTTTGCCCGATGGATAAGTTTGATAGCGTGTTGAATGAGGCAGTGAAATAACAGAAAGCTCCCCCGCGAGAAGCGGGGGAGTATGGGACAGATGACAAATGTTAGATTGCCTGATGCGCTACGCTTATCAGGCCTACCTGAGAATTGCACTATATCGAATTTGCACGATCATGTAGGTTGGATAAGGCGTTCACGCCGCATCCGACATGAACAAAGCGCACTTTGTCAACAATTTGAAAACTCCCCCGCCAGAAGCGGGGGAATTGTGGATTAAACGTTTTTACGTTCGATGGTCTGTTCGCCCCAAAAAAGCGAATCTTTATCGGTTTTGGCAAAGGCTTTGACTAACACTTCATCGCTACCTTCTTCCCAAATTTTTTCCGCCATTTTTTCGTCATACCTGGCGACTTCAAAAATGGCCTCGGCTATTTCCGGCGACGTATTGCGCAGAGATGCCCATTCACCCACGTGATGGGCTTTCGCTTCTTGAGTTGGCATGCGTATCCTCCTGTTGAAGATTAGCCATTAAGTTTGACTGCCAGACCAGCAACATATTCCCCCTGGTAACGTGCGATAGACAACTCTTCCTGGCTGGGCTGGCGCGAACCGTCACCGCCTGCAATGGTGGTAGCGCCGTAAGGCGTTCCGCCGCGAACCTGCGAGACGTCAAATAATTCCTGCGCTGCGTAGCCAATGGGGACAATCACCATGCCGTGATGCGCAAGGGTCGTCCAGGTGGAAGTAATAGTTTGTTCCTGACCGCTGCCAGTTCCGGTAGAGCTAAAGACGCTCGCCAGTTTGCCGTACAGCGCACCGGAAGCCCACAGGCCGCCAGTCTGATCCAGGAAGGTACGCATCTGCCCTGACATATTGCCAAAGCGGGTCGGCGTACCAAAAATGATGGCGTCGTAATCGGCCAGTTCTTGCGGGGTTGCAACGGGCGCAGTTTGCGGTTTACCGCCTGCTTTTTCGAATAATTGCGGCTGCATGGTTTCCGGTACACGCTTAACGACAACTTCTGCGCCATCGACTTTGCTTGCGCCTTCTGCGACTGCACGCGCCATCGTTTCAATATGTCCGTACATGGAATAATAAAGCACCAGAACTTTAGCCATTTCTAACCACTCCTCGTGTTATCTCTATTCCGTAGCGATTCGCTACCACTCATTTAAAGATAAGACGTCCTTTTCAGAGTGCAAATTTCACAACCACTTATTTGATTTATAACAACTTTCACAAGCCTGTAATTTTGTCGCAAAATGATACATTTTTATCTCATAGCGTTTTTTTAATCATAAGAGCGGCTTATGGCTGATTATCAGAAATGATATCTATTCTCGCTAAGAAGCTGTTGCAGGATATTACCAAACGCAGGCTTACCCGCGTCAGTTCACTAAGCTTAGTCCCACGTAGCGAAAATATGGCATCCGCCATACGCCGCGTTAATCCTGGGCACTATGATGACGGAGGTCAGTAATGGCAAACCATCGAGGCGGTTCCGGCAATTTTGCAGAAGACCGCGAAAGAGCATCAGAAGCAGGTAAAAAAGGTGGACAGCACAGCGGGGGGAATTTCAAAAATGACCCGCAGCGCGCATCTGAAGCAGGAAAAAAAGGTGGTAAAAGCAGTCACGGCAAAAGCGACAAATAGCCGGGCTTAATCAATGACGAATGCGTTTTTGTCTGACGCGCGTCATTAGCCGCCACCGCCGGAAACCCCGGCGGTTTTTTCGTTCTGGTGTTCTCCTTTATATCCTCACGTTAATACCTTCTCGCTTATTCCATTCATATTGCGAATGTTGATGGTCGAGGCATTGTGCTGATTTTGCTATCCTGTTGCCCATCGACAAGAGGGGAGAGCGCATGACGCAAGGTGCAGTGAAAACAACGGGTAAACGTTCGCGCGCAGTGAGCGCGAAGAAAAAAGCGATTCTTAGCGCGGCATTGGACACTTTTTCACAATTCGGTTTTCACGGCACAAGACTGGAGCAAATTGCAGAGTTGGCGGGCGTTTCAAAAACCAATCTGCTGTATTACTTCCCGTCGAAAGAGGCACTGTATATTGCCGTGCTGCGGCAAATTCTGGATATCTGGCTGGCACCGTTAAAGGCGTTTCGTGAAGACTTCGCTCCGCTGGCGGCGATCAAAGAGTACATCCGGCTGAAGCTGGAAGTTTCCCGTGATTATCCGCAGGCTTCGCGCCTGTTCTGTATGGAGATGCTGGCTGGCGCGCCGCTGTTGATGGATGAACTGACCGGCGACCTGAAGGCGTTAATTGATGAGAAATCGGCGCTGATTGCCGGTTGGGTCAAAAGCGGCAAACTCGCGCCGATTGACCCGCAGCATCTGATTTTTATGATTTGGGCTTCCACCCAACATTACGCTGATTTCGCTCCCCAGGTGGAGGCGGTAACGGGCGCGACATTGCGCGATGAGGTGTTTTTCAATCAAACGGTTGAAAACGTGCAGCGGATCATTATTGAAGGGATCCGACCACGTTAATGATGCCGGAGGAGGTTGCGACATCCTCCGGCTACCTGTTTAACCGATCGTCATCAAACTGGCGTTACCTCCGGCGGCAGCGGTATTCACACTTAGCGAGCGTTCAATATACAGCCGTTCCAGCAGGATATTGCTTTCGCCACGGGCAAACCCCTGCACCGAAACAATCGCACCGTCCCGTGCGGCAACCGCTTCACACAACGCCCGAAGCTGATCCGAATCACCGTGGAAGATCACCGCATCAAACGGTTGAGCGGTAATATTTTCCGCTTTCGCCAGTTGAATACGTTCGCTGACTGCCGATGGCAATGCCTTCACTAACTGACGATGCAGCGCGTCATCCGGCCACAGCACCTGGCTGCCCACAGCCAGCACGGCGGCAAGCTGGGTTAATGCATCCTGTTCATCATCCGCAATACACAGCACGCGCTCACGCGGCAGCAGCGTCCAGGTATTACGTTCACCCGTCGGTCCTGGCAGTAATCGCTGTGTTCCTGCCTGTGCCAGCTCGCCATATTGCGTACATAACGCCTGCAATTCTGTTCGGTTTGATGCCCATTCCCGCAGCGCATTCAGTGGCTGAATTAATGCTGCTTTCAGTTGGGCATCAACCGGATACTCTGCATCCTGACGTGCGAGCGTCACCGCCAGTGCACTTTCCGGGCGATTCGCCAGCAGACGGTAGAGATAGAGCGGACCACCCGCTTTCGGGCCTGTACCGGACAACCCTTCGCCGCCGAACGGCTGCACACCAACTACTGCGCCAACCATATTACGGTTAACATAAAGATTGCCGACATGTGCCGAGCCAGTGACCTGGGCGATAGTTTCATCAATACGCGTATGGACACCGAGCGTCAGGCCATAGCCGGAAGCGTTAATCTGCTCGATCAGCTCCGGTAATTGATTACGGTTGTAGCGCACTACATGTAGCACCGGGCCAAAGACCTCTTTTTGCAATTCAGCAAAGCTATCCAGTTCGATCAGCGTCGGCGCGACAAAAGTGCCGCTTTGCCATTCACGGGCATCTTCACTGTTTTCCCGCACTGTCTGAAACACCGGACGGCCTTTGCTGCGCATGGTCTGAATATGACGCTCAATATTCGCTTTCGCTTCGCTATCGATCACCGGCCCGATATCGGTGGTCAGGCGACCCGGATTGCCCATTCGGCACTCGGCCACTGCGCCGCGCAGCATTTTCAAGGTGTGATCGGCAATCTCATCTTGCAAACACAGCACGCGTAGCGCCGAACAACGCTGGCCTGCGCTGTCGAACGCCGAGGCCAGTACATCTATTACTACTTGTTCAGTCAGTGCTGAAGAATCGACAATCATCGCGTTCATCCCACCGGTTTCAGCGATAAGCGGAATAGGGCGACCCTGAGCGTCCAGATGGCTGGCGATATTGCGTTGTAGCAAGGTAGCGACTTCGGTTGAACCGGTGAACATCACCCCGCGCACACGATCATCACCCGTCAGTTGTGCGCCCACGGTTTCACCCTGACCTGGCAGCAATTGTACTACGCCTGGCGGCACACCCGCTTCCAGCAAAATGGCGATCCCTTGCGCTGCAATCAGCGGCGTTTGCTCCGCCGGTTTTGCCAGTACGCTGTTACCTGCCGCCAGCGCGGCAGCAATTTGCCCGGTGAAAATGGCCAGCGGGAAGTTCCACGGGCTGATACATACCACGGGGCCTAAAGGACGATGCGTTTCGTTAGCGAAATCATCACGTACCTGTCCGGCGTAGTAGTGGAGAAAATCAACGGCTTCACGCACTTCGGCAATGGCGTTACTGAACGTTTTTCCGGCTTCACGCACCAGAATACCAATCAGTTGCTGCATCTGACTTTCCATTAGCACGGCAGCGCGATGCAAAATCGCTGCGCGTTCAGCCGGAGGGGTGGCAAACCAGATAGGCGCATTGTTGACGGCATTTTCCAGTGCCTGGTCCACTTCACGTGGCGTGGCTTCACGCACATAGCCCACAATATCTTTCGGTTCCGCCGGGTTGATAACGGGCGACATTTCGCCTGCCGCAACCGGTTGTTCCAGCATTGGCAAGGCCTGCCACTTTTGCAGCGCACTGTTGAGCAGAGCAGAGGAGAGTGACGCCAGACGGTGTTCGTTGGCGAGATCTAACCCTGCCGAGTTGTCGCGCCCGTGACCGTAGAGATCGCGCGGCAGGGGAATTTTCGGATGCGGTAATCCGGTTTGCCCTTCCTGCTGCGCTATTTTTTCTACGGCAGCGACCGGATCGGCAACCAGTTCATCCAGTGGCAGAGAGGTGTCGGCAATGCGGTTAACGAACGAGGTGTTAGCACCGTTTTCCAGCAGACGACGCACCAGATACGCCAGCAGCGTCTCATGTGTGCCAACCGGCGCATAAATACGACACGGACGGTTAAGTTTGCCGTCGGCAACTTTCCCGGTGACCTGCTCATACAGCGGCTCGCCCATACCATGCAGGCACTGGAACTCATACTGACCCGGATAGTAGTTCTGTCCCGCCAGTTGATAAATCGCCGCCAGCGTGTGGGCGTTGTGTGTCGCGAACTGCGGGTAGATTAAATTCGGCACCGCCAGCAGCTTTTTCGCACAGGCGAGATAAGAAACATCGGTGTACACCTTGCGGGTATAAACCGGATAGCCTTCAAGGCCGTCCATCTGTGCTCGCTTGATTTCACTGTCCCAGTACGCGCCTTTCACCAGACGAATCATCAGGCGGCGACGGCTACGGGTCGCCAGATCAATCAGGTAATCAATTACCATCGGGCAGCGTTTCTGATAAGCCTGAATAACAAAACCGATGCCGTTCCAGCCTGCCAGTTCTGGCTCGAAACAGAGTTTTTCCAGCAGATCGAGGGAGATCTCCAGACGATCGGCCTCTTCGGCATCGATGTTAATACCAATATCGTACTGGCGTGCCAGCAGCGTCAGGGATTTCAGGCGCGGGTAAAGTTCGTCCATCACGCGGTCATACTGCGCGCGGCTGTAACGCGGGTGTAGGGCGGAGAGCTTAATTGAGATCCCCGGGCCTTCGTAGATACCGCGTCCGTTAGAGGCTTTACCAATCGCGTGGATAGCCTGCTGATAAGAGACCATATACGCCTGCGCGTCCGCTGCGGTTAGCGCGGCTTCGCCCAGCATATCGTATGAGTAACGGAAACCTTTCTCTTCCAGCTTACGGGCATTGGCTAACGCCTCCGCGATGGTTTCGCCGGTGACGAACTGTTCACCCATCAGACGCATCGCCATATCCACACCTTTGCGGATCAGTGGTTCACCGCTCTTACCGATAATGCGGTTCAGCGAACGGGAGAGGCTGGCTTCGTTATGGGTAGAAACCAGTTTACCGGTAAAAAGTAGCCCCCAGGTGGCGGCATTAACAAACAGCGACGGGCTACGACCAATATGTGACTGCCAGTTACCATTGCTGATTTTGTCGCGAATTAAGGCGTCACGGGTGGCTTTATCGGGGATACGCAGTAACGCTTCTGCCAGACACATCAGCGCTACACCTTCCTGTGATGACAGCGAAAACTCCTGCAATAGTCCCTGAACCATGCCTGCGCGACCACTGGCGTTTTTTTGGTTACGCAGTTTATCCGCCAGTTGATATGCCAGTTTATGCGCCTGTTCAGCAACCGGCTGTGGCAGACGAGCTTGTTCCAGTAACATGGAAACAGCTTCTGTTTCCGGGCGGCGATACGCGGCGGTGATGGCGGCGCGGGAAACCGACTGCGGCAAAATTTGCTCGGCAAAATCGAGGAAAGGCTGGTGTGGTTCATCTGCCGGATTCGGTGCTTCATCGCTCTCATTGGCCGCGCCAGAAAGCAGCGCAGGTAGCTCCGGCAAGGTATCGCTGTTTTCAAGTTGTTCGAGATAAGAAAAAATCGCCTGCTTAATTAACCAGTGTGGTGTGCGATCGATACGTGTCGCGGCAGACTTAATACGCTCACGCGTCGCGTCGTCCAGCTTAACCCCCATAGTGGTGGTTCCCATGCCATTACTCCTGTTGTTCTGAAAGGTGCAACTTAACGTTATCGTGAAATATCCATTATGTTGCAACTTTGTGCAACTGTGTTAAATGTGACCTGCGTAGCAAGCTTAAAAATGAATGAAATGTTAATAAAAGTAATCGTTATGACAGGAATTAAAAAAGTAACGCAGACTTTTTCTCTGCGGCAGTTAACATTTTTGAAAGGTGCAACCGCAAAAAATGTGAGGGAGTGCAACCTGATGGAAAATAGTATCGCTGGGTAATAAAAATTGATGTAAATGATGTGTTAAATCGATTGTGAATAACCAGCGCTTACGGCAGGATACGGTCGCCCTGGTAAACATAAACTCTGTTACCCCGTTCCGGTGGCAGATATAACGGCAAGTTTCGACATTGCCGATAATATTTTTTTGGAGACTTTAGATGGCTATTAGCACACCGATGTTGGTGACGTTTTGTGTCTATATCTTTGGCATGATATTGATTGGGTTTATCGCCTGGCGATCAACCAAAAACTTTGACGATTATATTTTGGGTGGCCGCAGTCTTGGCCCATTTGTAACGGCATTATCGGCGGGTGCGTCGGATATGAGCGGCTGGTTATTAATGGGGTTGCCGGGCGCGGTATTTCTTTCCGGGATTTCAGAAAGCTGGATCGCCATTGGCCTGACATTAGGCGCGTGGATCAACTGGAAACTGGTGGCCGGGCGGTTGCGTGTTCATACCGAATACAACAATAACGCCTTAACTCTGCCGGACTATTTCACCGGGCGCTTTGAAGATAAAAGCCGTATTTTGCGTATTATCTCCGCGCTGGTTATTTTACTGTTTTTCACTATTTATTGTGCTTCGGGCATTGTGGCTGGCGCACGTCTGTTTGAAAGCACCTTCGGCATGAGTTACGAAACGGCTCTGTGGGCAGGTGCGGCGGCGACCATCCTTTATACCTTTATTGGCGGTTTCCTCGCGGTGAGCTGGACCGATACCGTGCAGGCCAGCCTGATGATTTTTGCGCTGATCCTCACTCCGGTGATCGTGATTATCAGCGTCGGTGGTTTTGGTGACTCGCTGGAAGTGATCAAACAAAAGAGCATTGAAAACGTTGATATGCTCAAAGGCCTGAACTTTGTCGCCATTATCTCGCTGATGGGGTGGGGGCTGGGCTACTTCGGGCAGCCGCATATTCTGGCGCGTTTTATGGCAGCGGATTCCCACCATAGCATCGTCCATGCGCGTCGTATCAGCATGACCTGGATGATCCTCTGCCTGGCCGGAGCGGTGGCTGTCGGCTTCTTTGGTATTGCTTACTTTAATGATCATCCGGCGGTAGCGGGTGCGGTAAACCAGAATGCTGAACGCGTATTTATCGAACTGGCGCAAATTCTGTTTAATCCGTGGATTGCCGGAATTCTGTTGTCAGCGATTCTGGCAGCGGTGATGTCAACATTAAGCTGTCAGTTGCTGGTATGTTCCAGTGCGATTACCGAAGATCTGTACAAAGCGTTTCTGCGTAAACATGCCAGCCAGAAAGAACTGGTGTGGGTTGGGCGCGTGATGGTGCTGGTGGTGGCGCTGGTGGCCATTGCGTTGGCGGCAAACCCGGAAAACCGCGTGCTGGGTCTGGTGAGCTACGCGTGGGCAGGTTTTGGTGCGGCGTTTGGTCCGGTCGTGCTGTTCTCGGTAATGTGGTCACGCATGACGCGCAACGGTGCGCTGGCGGGGATGATTATTGGCGCGCTTACGGTTATCGTCTGGAAACAGTTCGGCTGGCTGGGGCTGTACGAAATTATTCCGGGCTTTATCTTCGGCAGCATTGGGATTGTGGTGTTCAGTTTGCTGGGTAAAGCACCGTCAGCGGCGATGCAAAAACGTTTTGCTGAAGCGGATGCGCATTATCATTCGGCGCCACCGTCACGGTTGCAGGAAAGCTAAGGGAAGGCGTTTTACCGAAACATAACAGGCAGCAGGCAGAGGGCAATCAGTGATTGCCCTCTGTGTTTTCTTTCAAAGTATTTTTACATTTCATCATCATTATCACTACATTTCGCTTGTGTTTTCCTTCGCCGTAATGATAATCGCTATCACTGCGATTTACTTTTCTTTGCATAGATTGACTCAGAAAAACGTTTAAGGGTGGGTGGCATGTTTGTTCCGTTTCTCATTATGTTGCGCGAAGGACTTGAAGCCGCGCTGATTGTTAGTTTGATTGCCAGCTATCTTAAGCGTACCCAGCGGGGCCGATGGATTGGTGTGATGTGGATTGGCGTGTTGCTTGCCGCCGCGTTGTGCCTGGGACTGGGCATCTTCATTAATGAAACCACCGGCGAATTCCCACAAAAAGAACAAGAACTGTTTGAAGGTATCGTGGCGGTGATTGCCGTGGTGATCCTCACCTGGATGGTTTTCTGGATGCGCAAAGTGTCGCGCAACGTCAAAGTGCAACTGGAACAGGCGGTCGATAGCGCATTGCAGCGCGGAAACCATCACGGCTGGGCGCTGGTGATGATGGTCTTTTTTGCCGTTGCAAGGGAAGGGCTGGAGTCGGTCTTTTTCTTGCTGGCGGCATTTCAACAGGATGTCGGGATTTGGCCGCCGCTGGGCGCAATGCTTGGTCTCGCTACTGCCGTAGTGCTCGGTTTCTTGCTCTACTGGGGGGGGGATTCGCCTGAACCTTGGCGCATTTTTCAAATGGACGAGCCTGTTTATCCTCTTCGTCGCCGCAGGGCTGGCCGCTGGTGCCATTCGCGCATTTCATGAAGCCGGACTGTGGAACCACTTCCAGGAAATCGCCTTCGATATGAGCGCGGTGCTTTCAACTCACTCTCTGTTCGGTACGCTGATGGAAGGTATTTTTGGTTATCAGGAAGCGCCCAGCGTCAGCGAAGTGGCCGTCTGGTTTATTTATCTCATCCCGGCGCTGGTGGCGTTTGCTCTGCCGCCACGTACCGGTACGACAGCGTCTCGCTCCGTGTAACGAATACGACGCAAACTCTTACTTAGTTACAACATACTTTAAAGGGATAGTCTCGTCATGACCATTAACTTCCGCCGTAGCGCACTGTACCTGAGCGTGGCTGCGCTTTTCTCCACCGCTTTTATGGCTAACGCTGCTGATGTTCCGCAGGTCAAAGTGACTGTGACGGATAAACAGTGCGAACCGATGACCATTACGGTCAACGCCGGTAAAACGCAGTTCATTATTCAGAATCACAGCCAGAAGGCACTGGAGTGGGAGATCCTCAAAGGTGTGATGGTGGTGGAAGAGCGGGAAAATATCGCCCCTGGTTTTAGCCAGAAAATGACGGCGAATTTACAGCCAGGTGAATACGATATGACCTGCGGTCTGCTGACTAACCCGAAAGGGAAGTTGATCGTCAAAGGCGAGGCGACGGCGGATGCGGCGCAAAGCGATGCGCTGTTAAGTCTTGGCGGTGCAATTACCGAATATAAAGCGTATGTCATGGCGGAAACCGCGCAACTGGTTACCGATACCAAAGCCTTTACCGACGCCATCAAAGCAGGCGATATCGAAAAAGCCAAAGCACTGTATGCCCCGACGCGCCAGCACTATGAGCGCATTGAACCAATCGCTGAACTGTTCTCTGATCTGGATGGCAGCATTGACGCGCGTGAGGATGATTACGAACAAAAAGCGGCTGACCCGAAATTCACCGGTTTCCACCGTCTGGAAAAAGCGCTGTTTGGCGACAACACCACCAAAGGGATGGATAAGTACGCTGACCAGCTTTATACCGATGTGGTCGATTTGCAAAAACGTATCAGTGAACTGGCTTTCCCGCCATCAAAAGTCGTTGGTGGCGCAGCCGGGCTGATCGAAGAAGTGGCAGCCAGCAAAATCAGTGGTGAAGAAGATCGCTACAGCCATACCGATCTGTGGGACTTCCAGGCAAACATTGAGGGCTCTCAGAAAATTGTCGATCTGCTGCGTCCACAATTACAAAAAGCTAATCCAGAACTGCTGGCGAAAGTTGACGCCAACTTCAAAAAAGTCGATACCATTCTGGCGAAATATCGAACTAAAGACGGTTTTGAAACCTACGATAAGCTGACCGATGCCGACCGTAACGCGCTGAAAGGGCCGATTACTGCGCTGGCAGAAGATCTGGCGCAACTTCGCGGTGTGCTGGGACTGGATTAAGCGTTATGCAGTACAAAAATGAAAACGGCGTGAATGAACCGTCACGCCGACGTTTACTGAAAGGGATTGGCGCGCTGGCGCTGGCAGGGAGTTGCCCGGTCGCTCATGCGCAAAAAGTGCAAAGTGCGCCGGGTACGCTTTCGCCAGAAGCGCGCAATGAGAAACAACCTTTTTATGGTGAGCATCAGGCGGGCATTCTGACACCACAGCAAGCTGCAATGATGCTGGTGGCGTTTGATGTGCTGGCCAGCGATAAAGCCGATCTTGAGCGGCTGTTTCGTTTGCTGACTCAGCGGTTTGCTTTTCTGACTCAGGGCGGAGTGGCACCAGAAACGCCCAATCCTCGCTTGCCGCCACTCGATTCCGGCATTCTCGGCGGATACATTGCGCCTGATAATCTCACTATTACACTGTCTGTGGGGCATTCGTTGTTTGATGAGCGGTTTGGCCTTGCGTCGCAGATGCCGAAAAAGTTGCAGAAGATGACGCGTTTCCCTAACGACTCGCTGGATGCAGCATTGTGTCATGGTGATGTGCTGTTGCAGATTTGCGCTAACACCCAGGACACGGTGATCCATGCGCTGCGCGATATCATTAAACACACGCCAGATTTACTCAGCGTTCGCTGGAAACGGGAAGGGTTTATTTCCGATCATGCGGCGCGTAGCAAAGGCAAAGAGACGCCGATTAATTTGCTGGGCTTCAAAGATGGCACCGCCAATCCCGACAGCCAGAATACGAAACTGATGCAAAAAGTGGTGTGGGTAACGGCAGATCAGCAGGAGCCAGCCTGGACTATTGGTGGCAGCTACCAGGCCGTGCGTTTAATTCAGTTTCGGGTGGAGTTTTGGGACAGAACACCACTGAAAGAGCAGCAGACGATTTTTGGTCGAGATAAACAAACCGGTGCACCGCTGGGTATGCAGCATGAGCATGATGTACCGGATTACGCCAGTGACCCTGAAGGGAAGGTGATTGCGCTGGACAGCCATATCCGGCTGGCGAATCCCCGCACGCCAGAGAGTGAGTCCAGCCTGATGCTGCGTCGCGGCTACAGTTATTCGTTGGGTGTCACCAACTCCGGGCAACTTGATATGGGGCTTTTGTTTGTCTGCTACCAACACGATCTGGAAAAAGGCTTCCTGACAGTTCAAAAAAGGCTGAATGGTGAGGCTCTGGAGGAATATGTCAAACCCATCGGCGGGGGGTATTTTTTTGCGCTGCCGGGGGTGAAGAATGCGAACGATTACCTGGGAAGCGCGTTATTGCGGGTTTAATGTTTGTTTACGCCGTATCTGGCGTTCGTGCTCTGATGCCTGATGCGACGCTTGCGCGTCTTATCATGCCTACGGTTAGGGTACAGAGCACACTAATATCGACCCAAATTGCTCGTTTTTGTCATCACACTGTCATCTTTGCGATACAAGCTAATGTCATCAAAATGGTGGTTTATAGTTAAATATAAGTAAATATATTGTTGCAATGAATAAGAGATCTGTTGTACTTATTATGTAACAGCGGTAGTTCCCGGCAGTGATAGTCAGTCACTATGGAGATCGCGGATGGTAACGTCCTGTACTGGACATGTTTTTGACAATCAACGCTCGACCAAACGCGGAGACTTCTCCTCCGGTAGCAACTGCGTCACTCTACATTCTCATCCACTTCCTTTCTTTATTCGTGTTACCGACGCCTTTAACGGTGCGCGTAGCCGTTTTCGGTGTTATTTCCAAAAGCAAACTATGGCTTACAAGGAAGCCAACCCTCTGATGTTCGTGCGCATAATCGCGCTGCCAACGGCGCGTGTGATGAATACAAACAACTCAAGGTGCTCTCCATGGGAAGACAAAAAGCAGTGATCAAAGCTCGTCGCGAGGCAAAACGTGTGCTGAGACGGGATTCGCGTAGCCATAAACAGCGTGAAGAAGAATCGGTCACCTCGCTTGTGCAGATGAGCGGCGTAGAAGCCATTGGCATGGCTCGCGACAGTCGTGATACTTCGCCAATCGCCGCGCGAAATGAAGCGCAATTGCACTATCTGAAGGCTATTGAGAGTAAGCAGCTTATATTTGCCACTGGCGAAGCCGGGTGCGGCAAAACCTGGATCAGTGCTGCAAAAGCGGCAGAGGCTCTGATTCATAAGGATGTCGACAGGATTATCGTCACCCGTCCAGTATTGCAGGCCGATGAAGATCTTGGCTTCTTACCTGGAGATATTGCAGAAAAGTTTGCTCCTTATTTTCGCCCGGTCTATGACGTGCTTGTCCGGCGCCTGGGGGCTTCCTTTATGCAGTATTGCCTGCGACCGGAAATAGGGAAGGTGGAAATCGCGCCGTTCGCCTACATGCGTGGACGTACCTTTGAAAATGCAGTTGTCATTCTTGACGAGGCGCAGAATGTGACTGCCGCGCAAATGAAAATGTTTTTAACCCGCCTCGGGGAAAACGTGACGGTTATCGTCAACGGTGATATCACGCAATGCGATTTACCTCGCGGCGTGCGATCCGGATTAAGTGACGCTCTGGAACGTTTTGAAGAAGATGAGATGATCGGGATTGTCCGATTCGGCAAAGATGATTGCGTACGTTCGGCACTTTGCCAACGAACGCTACATGCTTACAGCTAAGTGTATTATTGGTTCAAAGCCCGGGCGAGCCGGGCTTTGAGATTGATGACAAACGTAAGATGCCTGATGCGCTACGCTTATCAGACCTACAAGATAATCACAATGTATTGAATTTGCGAGATTTTGTGGGGCGGATAAGACGTTCATGCCACATCCGGCATGAACAAAGCGCACAGTGTCAACAATCTGAGAACCCCGGCCGGGGCTTCTCATCCCCCCCCGGTGTATGCAATATGCGAAAAAAAAGCCCGTACTTTCGTACGAGCTCTTCTTAAAATATGGCGGTGAGGGGGGGATTCGAACCCCCGATACGTTGCCGTATACACACTTTCCAGGCGTGCTCCTTCAGCCACTCGGACACCTCACCAAATTGTTGTTCCTGTCTTGCTGGAACGGGCGCTAATTTAGGGAAATCATGGCCTGAGGTCAACAAACTTTTTAAAAAAATCGCGCGTTTATTCAAACTTCAATCAATATGCAGTTTTAATAAGCGAAATCTGCTTTTTTTGCCACCGACCGCTGATTTGTTATGCTGGTGGTCTTTGTAGATCATAACGATAAGTGCGAATAAATTTCGCTCAGATTTTTCGGGAGTCAGTATGGATATCATCTTTTATCACCCAACGTTTGATACCCAATGGTGGATTGATGCGCTGGGGAAATCGCTTCCACATGCAAGAGTCAGAGCATGGGAAACCGGCGATAATCATCCTGCGGATTATGCTTTGGTCTGGCATCCTCCGGTCGGGATGCTGGCAGGGCGTGACCTTAAGGCGGTGTTCGCGTTGGGTGCTGGTGTTGATTCGATTTTGAGTAAATTACAGACACACCCTGAAATGCTGAAACCGTCTATTCCGCTTTTTCGCCTGGAAGATACCGGTATGGGCGAGCAAATGCAGGAGTACGCAGTGAGCCAGGTGTTGCACTGGTTTCGGCGCTTTGACGATTATCGCGAGCAACAAAATGCTTCGCTTTGGCAACCACTGCCTGAATATCACCGGGAAGATTTTACTATCGGCATTCTGGGGGCTGGTGTATTGGGTAGTAAAGTCGCACAGAGTTTGCGAACCTGGCGCTTTCCATTGCGTTGTTGGAGTCGCACTCGTAAATCCTGGCCTGGTGTTCAAAGCTTTGCCGGAAGCGAAGAGTTGCACGCATTTCTGAGCCAATGCCGCGTATTGATTAATCTTCTACCGAATACCCCCGAAACGGCCGGCATTATTAATCAACAATTATTAGAAAAATTACCGGATGGCGCGTATCTCCTGAATCTGGCGCGTGGCGTTCATGTAGTAGAAGATGACCTGCTCGCGGCGCTGGATAGCGGTAAGGTTAAAGCGGCGATGCTGGATGTTTTTAATCGTGAACCCTTACCGTCGGAAAGTCGGCTCTGGCAACATCCACGTGTGACAATAACACCACATGTTGCAGCCATTACCCGACCTGCTGAAGCGGTGGAGTATATTGCACGCACCATTACGCAACTTGAACGAGGGGAGACTGCTAGCGGGCAGGTCGATCGCGCTCGAGGCTACTAATAAAGCTTCCGGATTCCTGCTATCCTTGGCGGTAATTGAATACAGGAGAGAGTTATGTATCCCGTCGACCTTCATATGCATACCGTTGCCAGTACGCATGCATATAGCACATTAAGTGATTACATTGCCCAGGCCAAGCAGAAGGGCATTAAACTTTTTGCGATCACCGATCATGGCCCGGATATGGAAGATGCACCGCACCATTGGCACTTCATTAATATGCGTATCTGGCCGCGAGTGGTCGATGGGGTAGGGATCCTGCGTGGAATCGAAGCCAACATCAAAAACGTTGATGGTGAAATTGACTGCAGCGGCAAAATGTTTGAGTCGCTGGATTTGATCATTGCTGGTTTTCATGAACCAGTTTTTGCACCACATGATAAAGCCACTAACACGCAAGCGATGATCGCGACTATTGCCAGTGGTAATGTGCATATTATAAGCCATCCGGGGAACCCCAAATATTCCATAGATTTTAACGCTGTTGCCGAAGCAGCGGCTAAATATCAGGTGGCGCTGGAAATTAATAATTCCTCATTCTTACATTCGCGTAAGGGCAGTGAAGAAAACTGCCGTGCAGTGGCTGCGGCGGTGCGCGATGCCGGTGGCTGGGTCGCGTTAGGATCGGATTCTCACACCGCGTTTACCATGGGGGACTTTGCAGAGTGTCGTAAAATCCTCGACGCGGTTGATTTTCCGCAAGAGCGTATTCTGAATGTTTCACCGCGCCGCTTACTGAACTTCCTTGAATCTCGCGGTATGGCACCAATTGCAGAATTTGCTGATCTTTAATTGTTATTAACGGAAATAAATTAATGAACGAGTTTTCTATCCTGTGTCGTGTACTGGGTTCGCTCTATTACCGCCAACCGCAGGACCCTTTACTGGTTCCGCTGTTTACCTTGATTCGTGAAGGAAAACTGGCGGCGAACTGGCCGCTGGAACAGGATGAATTACTGGCGCGCTTGCAGAAAAGCTGTGATATGGCGCAAGTATCTGCCGATTACAATGCACTATTTGTCGGAGATGAATGCGCAGTTTCGCCTTATCGCAGCGCCTGGGTTGAGGGTGCCACTGAAGCAGAAGTGCGTGCTTTTCTTTCCGAACGCGGGATGCCGTTAGCGGATACGCCAGCGGATCATATCGGTACTTTATTGCTGGCAGCTTCCTGGTTGGAAGATCAGTCAACAGAAGATGAAAGCGAAGCGCTGGAAACACTGTTCAGCGAGTATCTGTTGCCCTGGTGCGGCGCATTTCTCGGTAAAGTTGAGGCCCATGCGACCACGCCGTTCTGGCGTACCATGGCACCGCTGACCCGCGATGCCATTAGCGCAATGTGGGATGAACTTGAGGAACAGTCAGAAGAATAAATGTGACTCACGTCACTTATAACTGCAATCTATAATTTGCCGTTGCATAAAATGTGTGCTCGATCTCATTCAATTTCGCGTTTTCTGCTATTATGCGCGGCATGAACATACTTCTCTCTATTGCAATCACAACAGGCATTCTCTCCGGTATCTGGGGATGGGTGGCTGTTTCTCTTGGCTTACTTAGCTGGGCGGGTTTCCTGGGCTGCACGGCCTACTTTGCCTGTCCACAGGGTGGTTTGAAAGGACTGGCAATCTCCGCTGCAACGTTGCTGAGTGGCATGGTGTGGGCGATGGTTATTATTCACGGTAGTGCGCTGGCACCACATCTGGAAATTCTCGGTTATGTCATAACGGGGATTGTGGCTTTTCTGATGTGTATTCAGGCTAAACATCTGTTGTTGTCGTTTGTCCCTGGTACATTTATCGGCGCATGTGCGACGTTTGCCGGGCAGGGGAACTGGAAGCTGGTTTTACCCTCTCTGGCGCTTGGGTTGGTGTTTGGCTACGCGATGAAAAACAGCGGTCTTTGGCTGGCAGCGCGCGGTGCTAAGTCCGCTCAGCGAGAGCAACAAGTCAAAAATAAAGCGTGAGGAGCACTCACGCTTTAGATTGAATAGTAAAGAGCCAGCTTTTTTATGTATCAGGATTCCGGCGGTACTGATAAGTGGCGGTATTTCACCAGAATGTCATTCTGCCGTTCTGCTTTATTCTGCAAATCCCACAGGCCACGGTCGATACCGTCGTTAATCAGGAAGATAACGCCTGTTTCGATGGCTGACATCAGGCACAGCATAACCGGCTCGTTAGAGGTATAACCCACTTCCCCTTCCAGTAACCGTTGGTAGTCAATAAAGCGGAAGACACCCGCCTGGACTTCATAGGAAAGGATTGTCTTACTGGTGTTCACCGAAGAAAGGATCTCGCCGGTACTCACATTGACGACGCGCAGGTTCACGGCGATTTGATCAAGTTGGTATTGCGTGTCTGCACCAATACCAAAGTATCTCGCCCCAACACCGCCCGATTTGACGTTGCTTTCATAACCAATAATTGAGCCTTCAACCATGATATTGGCTGCGGTCAGCGATTGAAGCGGGATTCGGTTGTTTACCGCTACAGTACCGTTTTCCTGTGCTGCACGAATAATCTTGCGTTCGTTGAGCAGGTTTTGTAGGCCCTGACGCTCCAGCGGTATAAACCAGCGAGAATCTTTCAATGCCGTGACCAGCATCGCGGTGGCGCTTTGCGGAACAGCAGTGGAGAAGTTACTCGCCGGGTAGGCTTTAAATTGCCCGGTTTCGTCCTGAATGTTGTATACCGAAACAAAGATCTTACCCGTTGGTGCAGGTAAATGGGTCAAATCTTTATAGCTCTGGGCTCGAGGCATTAATGTTGGCTTGGCGGCTTCTTTTGGTGGGGCGGTTAAGCATCCGCTCAGCAACATGACGGCAACCAAAACAAATAAGCGCTGCATGATTAATTTCCTTATGAAGCTGGGGCTTAAAAATCGGTTGAGTTATTTTGTAAACCCGACACTTCAATAGTCGAAGTTTGTCCGGTTTTACGATCTGTCACGTTCAACTGCAATTGACCATCGCGGTTGGCAATATCGATAATATATTCGTTAGTCACCATTCGGCCCGGTTTGCCAGTGTTAATATTCGACAGCAGGCCACCTAAAATTTGTGACTGAATAGCCTGGGTGAAGTTATCCAGCGCCGATGGTGTTTCAATACCAAAGTCATCGTTATAGCTGGGATCTTTATATGAGTTCTGTGCCTGGGCGCTATTTAATAAAAAAGCGCCGTTATTCGGGTTGCCACCAAAGTTTGGGTTGCGGAACTGAAAGGTCATAGTTCCAGCCCAACTTAATGGAGAAATAAGCATGAGTAGAACTACTGCATGTTTGACACGCATTGCAGCCTCCTGACAAATTTTTTATTTAGAATTCATCATGCGCCAAATCGCCCGTACCCAATAACGCCTGATTTATCTGGCGACGATTTAGTGCTTCTTCAGTTTGTATCAGTGCAAAGACGACAGTTTTCTCGAAGTCTCTTTTCAACGGGAATAAAAATGTCTGGAAAATAACGTCCTGATTCACCGTTATTGTGATCCAGCTTCCCCATCGTGCACTGGGTCTTTCATTAATCGTTAAATTACCGGTGTAGTCACTTTCCCATTTATCACTAAAGGCACGGTAAAAATCGTGCCCAATAGATGAAACAGTATGGTCAGTTAACAATCCCGGTACTTCTACCTCAACGGCGTGAACATTGCCCGCAGCGAAGAGAAGTTCTGCTGCTACAATCCAGCATAAATAACGTTTCATGGCTTTATCGCCTGAGGTTATCGTTTGCCCATGAGACCGCTTGTGTTCGGTTTTTTACAGCTATCTTCTTGAAAAGATTATAAAGATGCGTTTTAACCGTATTTTCGCTGATGAACAGCGAACGAGCAATCTCGTTATTGGAGGCGCCGATACGCAGCTTATTAAGGATCTCTTTTTCCCTATGAGTAAGGAGGGCAGATTCCGTGCTGTTATAACGATAGTTACCGGAATGTGTAATCAGGTAACTGGCAAGCTTTTGCGTAAAGTAGCATTCACCACGTAAGACGCCTTGCAACCCATTGACTACGCGTTCTTGATCCTCCATGGCGTAAAAAACACCATTGATATGTGGCCAGTTTTCAATGTCGCGGTACGGATAATCATCTGGGGTATTTAACAACATTGTTTTAATGTTGTTGTGTTTTCTGCTTAATGTATCCTGCCAGTAATGAATGAGCTTTTTATCTGCTTCCATCATATCCAACAGAATAATGCAGCCAGAAGATATATCGTCCAGAGAACGTTGAATATTATGCAGTTTTCCTGTGATTGCCAGCGATTGTTTTAAATGCTGCAATAACGCTGTCGCCTGCAAGGAAGGTTTAGTGATCAACAGTAAAGTATGACCATGAACACTATGGACTTCATTAAACATGATGAAACCCCGCTTTTTTTTATTAATCGCACACCTGACAGCTACCTCTAAAAATAGAGGCACCAGAAGTACTGACAGATGTTGCACTGCTGTGTGTAGTAATAAATCAACCCTAAATGGGTAAAATATAAAACTAATGGATTACATCTGATTTCAATCTAGCTATTACAAATCTTAAAGCAAGTGTTAAACGTGTAATAGAATGTAATCTGGCATTTAAAAATGTTAACGCTGCGGGGTGATTAAGTTTAGAAATGATAGAAAAGTTGTACATATAGCTTTTATTGCACAATTTTAAAAAGTCATACAAATAACGCTAAGTCCATAATTATGCATATAAAATTTATTCCCACATAGTCCTTTTGTTGCGCGGAAATTTCTTAATTTTTCGGAGGTTCTCCCTGGACAAATTTTTGCTGCAAAAAGACGATGTTTGTCACGGCTTGTTGAACAGACATATCGACGTAATCTTCTCGACTTGTGCAGAGAGGCCGTCCGTTGAATTTTTGCGGTCAAAAAATAGCAATTTAAAAGTAAACAAAATATTTTTTACGTAAATAACAGCGTATTTACGCGAGTTTTAATACTTTGGTATGAACAAAAAAAGAAAAATACAACGCGTGGGTGAGTTATTAAAAATATTTCTACAGACATACTTTCCATCGTAACGCAGCGTTAACAAAAAGCGGTTTGCGTTAACAACCAAGTTGAAGTGATTTAAATTTCTTTAATGTACGACCAGGTCCAGGGTGACAACATGAAAAACAGATTGTTATTTATGATGTTAACAGTACTGGGTGCGCCTGGGATTGCAGCCGCGGCAGGTTATGATTTGGCTAATTCAGAATATAACTTTGCGGTAAATGAATTGAGTAAGTCTTCATTTAATCAGGCAGCCATAATTGGTCAAACTGGCGCTAATAATAGCGCGCAGTTACGGCAGGGAGGCTCTAAACTTTTGTCGGTTATTTCGCAAGAAGGTAATAGTAACCGAGCCAGGATTGACCAGAAAGGAGATTATAACCTTGCGTATATTGACCAGACGGGTAATGCTAACGATGCCAGTATATCGCAAGGCGCATATGGTAATACTGCAATGATTATCCAGAAAGGTTCTGGTAATAAAGCAAATATTACTCAGTATGGTACTCAAAAAACGGCAATTGTAGTGCAGAGACAGTCGCAAATGGCTATTCGCGTGACACAACGTTAATTTCCATACGACTTTTAAATCAATCCGATGGGGGTTTTACATGAAACTTTTAAAAGTAGCAGCAATTGCAGCAATCGTATTCTCTGGTAGTGCTCTGGCAGGTGCTATTCCTCAGTACGGCGGCGGTGGCGGCGGCAACCACGGTGGTGGCGGCAATAACAGCGGCCCGAATTCAGAGCTGAATATTTACCAGTACGGCGGCGGTAACTCTGCTGTTGCATTGCAGGCTGATGCCCGCAACTCCGATCTGACTATTACCCAGCATGGCGGCGGTAACGGCGCTGATGTTGGACAAGGTTCTGATGACAGCTCAATCGATCTGACTCAGCGTGGTTTCGGTAACAGCGCTACTCTCGATCAGTGGAATGGTAAAGATTCTACTATGACCGTTAAACAGTTCGGTGGTGGTAACGGTGCTGCTGTTGACCAGACTGCATCTAACTCCAGCGTCAACGTAACTCAGGTTGGCTTTGGTAACAACGCGACCGCTCATCAGTACTAATACAGAATTTGTATGACAGAAACAGGGCGTAAGCCCTGTTTTTTTTCGGGAGAATAGTATGAACGCGTTATTACTTCTCGCGGCGCTTTCCAGCCAGATAACCTTTAATACGACCCAGCAAGGCGACATGTACACCATTATCCCTGAAGTCACCCTGACACAATCTTGCCTGTGTCGGGTACAAATATTGTCTCTGCGCGAAGGCAGTTCTGGGCAAAGCCAGACGAAGCAAGAAAAGACCCTCTCAGTGCCCGCTAATCAACCCATTGCTTTGACAAAATTGAGCTTAAATATTTCCCCGGACGATCGAGTGAAAATAGTTGTTACTGTTTCTGATGGACAGTCACTGCATTTATCACAACAATGGCCGCCATCTTCAGGAAAGTCTTAATGCGTTGATATATTGAGCATAAAATGAATCGGGAGAGAATGGTCTGATGCGAATCGGCCAACCTGACAGTATGGATAACAGCAACCCTCAAGGATGATTAATCATTGAGGAAATAGAATAAATGTTCAGACCATTTTTAAACTCTCTTATGCTCGGCAGTCTGGTTTACCCTTTTATTACCATCGCAGGCAGTAATGCACAAGGTGGCGTGATCTATTTTCGTGGTCAAATTGTAGAACCGACATGTGATGTCAGTACTCTTCAGGCACCACCAGAAATGACCTGTATGCAGAATGGTTCGGTTCCGGACAAAACCTATTCCAGCAAAGAGTTGATGAGCGGTAACGTCAAAAATCCGCAAATTGCCTCAGTAAAAGTGCAGTACCTTGATGAGCAGAAAAAGCTGGCTGTGATGAACATCGAATATAACTAAGTTTCTGAGCAACTCACGTTGCTGACAACAAAAATGCGATTTCCCTAAAAGCCCTGCTGTACACTTAAGGAACAAGATGGTGTAAGGAGGCGTTATGAAATCGCGTATTCATGTTGTGCAGGGTGATATTACCAAACTGGCCGTTGATGTTATTGTTAATGCGGCAAATCCATCATTAATGGGGGGCGGCGGTGTTGATGGCGCTATTCATCGCGCTGCTGGTCCGGCCTTGCTGGATGCTTGTTTAAAAGTTCGTCAGCAACAGGGCGATTGCCCTACGGGACATGCAGTCATTACTCTTGCAGGCGATCTTCCTGCCAAAGCAGTTGTGCATACCGTTGGGCCAGTCTGGCGCGGGGGCGAACAAAATGAAGACCAGTTATTGCAGGATGCCTATCTCAATAGTCTGCGACTGGTGGCTGCGAACGGTTATTCGTCAGTGGCTTTTCCTGCCATTAGCACTGGTGTATATGGTTACCCGCGTGCTGCTGCGGCTGAAATAGCTGTAAAAACCGTTTCGGAATTTATTACCCGTCACGCTTTACCTGAGCAAGTATACTTTGTCTGTTATGATGCAGAAAACACCCACCTCTACGAAAGACTCCTTACCCAACAAGGAGATGAATGATTTGCCCCGGCTGGCGAGCGCGGTGCTGCCGTTGTGCTCGCAACATCCTGGAAAATGCGGCATTTTCCCTCTTGATAAAAGCCTGGATGCGTTTGCCGCAAGATATTATCTGGCGGAAATGGCGGAACATACGCTGGATGTTCAGTACTACATTTGGCAGGACGATATGTCGGGGCGGTTGCTGTTTTCCGCCCTGTTAGCCGCAGCGAAGCGTGGCGTTCGCGTCCGGTTGTTGCTCGATGACAACAATACCCCCGGGCTTGATGACATTTTACGCTTGCTCGATAGTCACCCGCGTATTGAAGTCCGGCTTTTCAATCCTTTCTCGTTTCGTTTGTTGCGCCCGCTTGGCTATATCACCGATTTTTCCCGCCTCAATCGCCGTATGCATAATAAAAGTTTTACCGTTGATGGTGTGGTAACGCTGGTGGGCGGGCGAAACATTGGCGACGCTTATTTTGGTGCGGGGGAAGAGCCGCTTTTTTCTGATTTAGATGTCATGGCAATCGGGCCAGTTGTTGAGGACGTTGCCGATGATTTCGCCCGCTACTGGTATTGCAAATCGGTTTCACCGTTGCAGCAGGTGCTGGATGTTCCCGATGGCGAAATGGCTGACCGCATTGAGCTACCTGCGTCCTGGTACAACGACAGCGGGACACATCGCTATTTGCGCCAAATGGAGTTAAGTCCTTTTATAAATCAACTGGTTGACGGGACATTGCCGCTAATCTGGGCAAGAACGCGTTTATTAAGTGATGATCCCGCGAAAGGGGAGGGCAAGGCAAAACGCCATTCACTGCTGCCGCAACGTCTGTTCGATATCATGGGCTCACCCAGCGAACGTATTGATATTATCTCTTCCTATTTTGTGCCAACGCGCGCGGGAGTGGCGCAGCTTTTACGAATGGTGAGAAAAGGGGTCAAGATAGCTATCTTAACCAATTCACTTGCCGCTAACGATGTCGCTGTCGTTCATGCCGGGTATGCCCGCTGGCGCAAAAAATTGCTCCGCTATGGCGTTGAATTATATGAACTGAAGCCGACGCGGGAACAGAGCGGAACGCTGCACGATCGCGGTATAACCGGGAATTCTGGCGCAAGTCTGCATGCCAAAACGTTTAGTGTCGATGGCAAAATAGTGTTTATTGGCTCATTCAATTTCGATCCGCGTTCAACGCTGCTCAATACTGAAATGGGCCTGGTGATAGAGAGTGAAACGCTGGCGCAATTAATCGATAAACGCTTTATGCAGAGTCAGTATGATGCGGCCTGGCAGCTCCGTTTGGATCGTTGGGGAAGGATCAACTGGGTCGATCGTCATGGGAAGGAAGATATTATCCTCAAAAAAGAACCCGCAACCAGTTTCTGGAAGCGGGTTATGGTCAGACTGGCGTCAATATTGCCCGTTGAATGGTTATTATAAACGTGGCTTAACGGGCTGGCGCTTTATCATTCTCACGCTTCACGTTCGGTTTGCCAGAGAATAAAAACTTCAGCAACGGAATGCGTAAATGAATTTCGTACAGAATTATCGCAATCCCTATCACAAATATCAGACCGCAGAGAAAACCAAGCCAATTTGAGGTGATATGCGGGGTGATGTATGCGCCGAAAAAGAGCGTTAACGGGTGGTGAACCAGGTAGATAAACAGCGACGCGTTGACAAAATAAGTTACCCGTGCCGACTGAAAATTAAGCAGGCGGTGGCCGAAGGAGAAGACCACATTAACCATCCACAGTCCGAGCACCATCGTGATCACCGACTCAGTTTCATACATCCATGCATCGCCACTGCCGTAACGTTGATTGAGCAAATAAGCCATAAATGCCAGTGCTGCCGCGAGGGTACAGCCGCGAGATGGGGTGGTAAACAAAGCTTTAAGGTTAGGAAAAATGAAAGCCAGTGCACCGAGAATAAAGAACGGCATATAAAACAGCGTCTGCATGAAAATAAAATTGAACATGCCATCGCTTAAAATGGGCGGATAAATGATAAATAGTGTTCTTCTTATTGCTGCATAGCCAACACCCAGACAGAAAAATAATATCGATAGCTTAACCATCGAGAAAGATTTATTCGCCTTATCTGAATTTTCTAAATTATTTCTGATGCGCTTAAATATCCACACGCACAGTGTCGTCATAACGACCAGCACCAGTAAAAACCACAGATGCGAGACTAATTCCCAGGCCAGAGTATTATATTTGTCATACAATGATAGCCCAGGCCAGCTTTCCGCTTTGCCTTTGACATATTGCAGCATAATGAATTGTGGCAAGGTGAGCAGGGGAATTGCCGTTAACATCGGGATACCTACGCGCTCAACGCGCACTTTCCACCATTTTTTCAATGGGTAGCGCAAAAACAGCATGTAGGAAAAATACCCGGAAATAACGAAAAATACCTGCATACGGAAGGCGTGGATAAAATCGTTAAAAAGCGTCAGCCACCATGATGGTTCTGCGCTATTCACATGCCAGGTGTGGCTTGAATAAATTAAAGAAATATGAAAAGGGATCCCTAACAACATCAACCATGCGCGGATGGAGTCGAGGAAATATTCACGCTGCGCGGGTACTGGATTCATATATGGTTAACTAATCTCGGATTTTTCGTCTTATCCCGACCGGGTAATGCCTTTAGGCTTTTGCCGTAGCGACACCGACCTGGCCACATGTGGCGCAGATTTCAAGTGTGTTTTTATGCGGCATAACCGCTACCACGAACCAAAATGGAAGCGCCTGTAAGACGGTTGATAAATAAAATTGCTGGCAAACCCTACACGAACTCGCTCCTTCTGTCTTTAGGAGAAGCACGGAAAGTGAAAACGGTTGCAATCAGGTGCTTAATCCATGAGCCGGTACGCCGAATAATACCGGGATTCTGTTGTCGGAATGGCTGGTTATCCATTAAAATAGATCGGATCGATATAAGCACACAAAGGGGGAAGTGCTTACTTATTATGAAACATAAACTACAAATGATGAAAATGCGTTGGTTGAGCGCTGCAGTAATGTTAACTCTGTATACATCGCCAGGCTGGGCCTTCAGCATTGACGATGTCGCAAAGCAAGCTCAATCCTTAGCCGGGAAAGGCTATGAGGCACCTAAAAGTAACTTGCCCTCCGTTTTCCGCGACATGAAATACGCGGACTATCAGCAGATCCAGTTTAATCATGACAAAGCCTACTGGAACAATCTGAAGACCCCATTCAAGCTCGAGTTCTACCATCAAGGTATGTACTTCGACACGCCGGTCAAAATCAACGAAGTCACCGCAACGGCAGTAAAAAGAATCAAATACAGTCCGGATTATTTCACTTTCGGTGATGTTCAGCATGACAAAGACACGGTAAAAGACCTTGGCTTCGCCGGTTTTAAAGTGCTTTACCCGATCAACAGCAAAGATAAAAACGATGAAATCGTCAGCATGCTCGGGGCCAGCTATTTTCGCGTGATTGGCGCAGGTCAGGTTTACGGTCTTTCTGCCCGTGGCCTGGCAATTGATACCGCTTTGCCATCCGGTGAAGAATTTCCGCGATTTAAAGAATTCTGGATCGAGCGTCCAAAACCGACTGACAAACGTTTAACGATTTATGCGCTGCTTGATTCGCCGCGTGCGACAGGCGCTTACAAGTTCGTTGTTATGCCGGGACGTGACACGGTTGTTGATGTGCAATCGAAAATTTACCTGCGCGATAAAGTCGGCAAACTGGGCGTTGCACCGTTAACCAGTATGTTCCTGTTCGGGCCGAATCAGCCATCTCCGGCGAATAACTATCGTCCGGAATTGCACGATTCTAACGGCCTTTCTATCCATGCTGGTAACGGTGAGTGGATCTGGCGTCCGCTGAACAACCCGAAACATCTGGCGATCAGCAGTTTCTCGATGGAGAACCCTCAAGGTTTCGGTCTACTGCAACGCGGCCGCGATTTCTCCCGTTTTGAAGATCTCGACGATCGTTATGATTTGCGTCCTAGCGCCTGGGTAACGCCGAAAGGGGAGTGGGGTAAAGGCAGCGTTGAGCTGGTAGAAATTCCAACCAACGATGAAACCAACGATAACATCGTCGCTTACTGGACACCGGATCAGTTGCCGGAGCCGGGCAAAGAGATGAACTTTAAATACACCATCACCTTCAGTCGTGACGAAGACAAACTTCACGCGCCTGATAACGCCTGGGTGCAGCAGACGCGTCGTTCAACGGGCGATGTAAAGCAGTCGAACCTGATTCGCCAGCCTGATGGCACTATTGCCTTTGTGGTCGATTTCACCGGCGCAGAAATGAAAAAACTGCCAGAGGATACGCCGGTCACCGCGCAAACCAGCATTGGCGATAATGGTGAGATTGTCGAAAGCACGGTGCGTTATAACCCGGTTACTAAAGGCTGGCGTCTGGTGATGCGTGTGAAAGTGAAAGATGCCAAGAAAACCACTGAAATGCGTGCTGCGCTGGTGAATGCCGATCAGACGTTGAGTGAAACCTGGAGCTACCAGTTACCTGCCAATGAATAAGACAACCGAGTACATTGACGCAATGCCCATCTCTGCAAGCGAGAAAGCGGCATTGCCGAAGACCGATATCCGCGCTGTTCATCAGGCGCTGGATGCTGAACACCGGATCTATGCGCGGGAGGATGACTCCCCACAAGGCTCGGTAAAGGCACGTCTGGAACAAGCCTGGCCTGATTCGCTTGCTGATGGACAGTTAATTAAAGACGACGAAGGACGCGACCAGCTTCAGGCAATGCCGAAAGCAAAACGCTCCTCTATGTTTCCCGATCCGTGGCGAACTAATCCGGTAGGGCGATTCTGGGATCGTCTGCGTGGGCGCGATGTGACGCCGCGCTATCTGGCCCGGTTGACCAAAGAAGAGCAGGAAAGTGAGCAAAAGTGGCGTACCGTCGGGACAATCCGTCGTTACATCCTGCTTATCCTGACGTTGGCGCAAACTGTTGTCGCCACCTGGTACATGAAGACGATTCTGCCGTATCAGGGATGGGCGTTGATTAATCCGGTTGATATGGTTGGTCAGGATCTGTGGGTTTCCTTTATGCAGCTCCTGCCTTATATGCTGCAAACCGGCATTCTGATCCTCTTCGCTGTTCTTTTCTGTTGGGTGTCTGCCGGGTTCTGGACGGCGCTGATGGGCTTCCTGCAGTTACTTATTGGTCGCGATAAATACAGTATATCTGCGTCAACCGTTGGTGATGAGCCGTTAAATCCGGAGCATCGCACGGCATTGATCATGCCTATTTGTAATGAGGATGTGAACCGCGTCTTTGCAGGCTTGCGCGCAACGTGGGAATCGGTAAAAGCCACCGGCAATGCTCAACACTTTGATGTCTATATTCTGAGTGACAGCTACAACCCAGACATCTGTGTGGCAGAACAAAAAGCGTGGATGGAGCTGATCGCTGAAGTCGGTGGCGAAGGTCAGATTTTCTATCGCCGTCGCCGTCGTCGCGTGAAGCGTAAGAGCGGTAATATCGATGACTTCTGCCGTCGCTGGGGCAGTCAGTACAGCTACATGGTGGTGCTGGATGCCGACTCAGTGATGACCGGTGATTGCTTGTGTGGTCTGGTGCGCCTGATGGAAGCCAATCCGAATGCCGGGATTATCCAGTCTTCACCGAAAGCGTCCGGTATGGATACGCTGTATGCGCGCTGCCAGCAGTTTGCTACCCGTGTCTATGGGCCATTGTTCACTGCCGGTTTGCACTTCTGGCAACTCGGTGAGTCGCACTACTGGGGGCATAACGCGATAATCCGCGTGAAACCGTTTATCGAGCATTGTGCGCTGGCACCGCTGCCTGGTGAAGGATCATTTGCTGGTTCAATTCTTTCGCATGACTTTGTGGAAGCCGCACTGATGCGCCGTGCAGGCTGGGGGGTATGGATTGCTTACGATCTTCCTGGCTCTTATGAAGAGTTGCCGCCTAATCTGCTTGATGAGCTAAAACGTGACCGCCGCTGGTGCCACGGTAACTTGATGAACTTCCGTCTGTTCCTGGTGAAAGGGATGCACCCGGTACACCGCGCGGTGTTCCTGACAGGTGTGATGTCTTATCTTTCCGCACCGCTGTGGTTTATGTTCCTCGCGCTTTCTACCGCATTGCAGGTAGTGCACGCGCTGACCGAGCCGCAATACTTTCTGCAACCACGGCAGTTGTTCCCGGTGTGGCCACAGTGGCGTCCTGAACTGGCTATTGCGCTGTTTGCCTCGACCATGGTGCTGCTGTTCCTGCCGAAGTTGTTGAGTATTTTGCTCATCTGGTGCAAAGGGACGAAAGAGTATGGCGGCTTCTGGCGCGTGACGTTATCGTTGTTGTTAGAAGTGCTGTTCTCCGTGTTGTTGGCACCGGTACGCATGCTGTTTCATACGGTATTCGTGGTCAGCGCCTTCCTCGGTTGGGAAGTGGTGTGGAATTCACCGCAGCGTGATGATGACTCCACTTCCTGGGGCGAAGCGTTTAAACGCCACGGCTCTCAGTTATTGCTGGGGTTAGTGTGGGCGGTCGGTATGGCGTGGCTGGATCTGCGTTTTCTGTTCTGGCTGGCACCGATTGTCTTCTCGTTGATCCTGTCACCGTTTGTTTCGGTGATCTCCAGCCGTACAACCGTTGGTTTGCGCACGAAACGCTGGAAACTGTTCCTGATCCCGGAAGAGTATTCACCGCCGCAGGTACTGGTCGATACCGATCGTTTCCTTGAGATGAACCGTCAACGTTCTCTCGACGATGGCTTTATGCACGCGGTGTTTAATCCGTCGTTTAATGCCCTGGCAATGGCAATGGCCACCGCGCGTCACCGCGCCAGTAAGGTGCTGGAAATCGCCCGCGATCGCCACGTTGAACAGGCGCTGAACGAGACGCCAGAGAAGCTGAATCGCGATCGCCGCCTGGTGCTGTTGAGCGATCCGGTGACCATGGCACGCCTGCATTTCCGTGTGTGGAATTCCCCGGAGAAATATTCTTCATGGGTGAGTTACTACGAAGGGATAAAGCTGAATCCACTGGCATTACGTAAACCGGATGTGGCTTCGCAATAAAGCGTAGTTACCTGCAATATATTGAATTTGCAAGGTTTCGTAGATCGGATAAGGCGTTCACGCCACATCCGGCAAAAACAACGAGCCAATAAAAATACCGGCGTAATGCCGGTATTTTTTTACAGAAGAGGGTACGAATGCGTTTCATTTTGGTAGGCATCATGGTTGCTTTGCTGAGTGGTTGTGGCAGCATCATCAGCCGCACCATACCGGGGCAGGGGCATGGCAATCAATATTATCCAGGTGTGCAATGGGATGTGCGTGACTCCGCATGGCGCTATGTCACGATCCTTGATCTTCCATTCTCTTTAGTCTTTGATACCTTACTGCTGCCGATCGACATTCACCACGGAGCATATGAGTAATTAACGTTCATCCCACTCATCGGCTGCTGTGCGCCCTTCTTCGGTATCCAGCGGAGGCTCAAGCTGGAATTCGCCTTCGTCCCATTCATGCAGAGTATTTTCTTCCTGCCATTCCTGGCGGATTTCAATCTCATCATAATCGCCATCAAATATGCTCTGTGCGGCTTCTCCACTGAACATTGGCAGGCATTCACCTTCTTCGCCTTCATCGGCGTAAAACTCAACCTGCCACATAATGTCGCCATCTTGCAGAATGTATTTTTGGACATTGAACTGTTGCACATTCGCTTCTTCGGCGTCGATGCCGGGATTGTCAGCAAGAAATTCTTCGCGTGCGGCATCAATGGCTTCTTCAAGCGTTGCGTACATAGTCATCACGATTCTCCCTTTGATTTGATGAGGTATTCAGGGAAAGAATAGCTGATTCTCCGCTTTTGCAAGTATGAAAGGCGAAAAATCAGTTCGATACCCGGGGGAATCGGCGGCGACGCAGGCTGTTCCAGGAATAGACAGCGTTAAACAGAACGACTCCGGCAGTAACCAGAAATACTGCCCGGAAGCCATAGTTTGCTGAGATAGCGGCCCCCATCAATGGCCCCGTAACGTTGCCAATATCACGAAACGACTGGTTATAACTGAAAATGCGACCGGCGATTTGGTTGGTCGAATTGTAAACCAGCAGCGTCTGTACGGCGGGGAGCAAAGCACCATCTGCAGCACCGAGTAAAAACCGTAAAATCCCCAGTTGCAATGGCGTCTGGACATAAGACATTGGGATCAACAGCAGTACAGAAAAGATCAGCGCAGTTATCAGAATCTTTTCTGGTCCGATTCGATCGCCAAGTTTGCCGAGTCGTGGTGCGCTAAGTAGAGCTGCCACGCCGGGGACTGAGGCGATCATCCCGCTGATAAACGCGATATTACTGACGTTGCCGGCCAGTTCGCGGACATACAGCGTCAGGATTGGGGCGATTGAACCGGTGGCAATCTGGATAATTAACGTCGTGACAAACAGGCTGAGTACCAGTTTTGGGTTTTTAAGTGACGTTACGACTTCCCGCATGTGCAGCATCTCTTTTTTGCTGACCGGTTGGAATTTTTCTTTGATACAAAATAGGGTGACAAAAAAACAGAGTAGCAGCACGCTAGCGGTGATAAAGAACACCGGACGTAAGCCGTAGCTATCCGCGAGCAGACCGCCAGCCATTGGGCCGAGCAACGCGCCACTAACCCCACCGGTAGAGAGTGTCCCCAGCGCCCAGCCGCTTTTGTTGCGTGGGACCTGGGTGGCGATTAAGGCGTTGGCGTTGGGAACAAATCCACCGAGCAGCCCCAGTAGCGCCCGCAGGATCAGGAACTGCCAGATATTTTGCGCCAACCCCATCAACACCATCACGATGCCCATCCCGAGAGCCGAGCGCAATAGCATAATTTTTCGGCCTTTGCGATCGGCAAGCCCGCCCCAAAACGGGGAGGCGATAGCAGAAAATAAAAAGGTAATACTGAAGACAATTCCGGACCACATATTCAGCTCACTGTGACCGGTGACGCCAAGTTGCTCAACGTAGAGGGGTAAGAACGGCATCACCAGACTGAAGGCGGCGCCGGTGAGAAAACAACCTAGCCAGGCAACGATCAGGTTTCGTTTCCAGTTTATGGAGGTGTCATTATCAGAGGGTGACATAGCAATCCGCTGTTGGTGCGCCAGGCGCGGTGAACATAAGAAGAAAAAATAAGCACACTAATTATGCGCCTGACTTATAGGTGGTGCAACGCAGAGAGCTTTTATCGCTAAATCAGGGGATTTGATGCTGACAGGCCGGATGTGATGCAGGCATCTTATCCGGCCTGTGAATATGTATTAATAGCGAGAAGGTACGCCTTGCGGGCGCGTTTTAAAGCGACGATGCAGCCACATGTACTGTTCCGGCGCCATCATGATGCATTTTTCTACCACTTTATTCATCCACGCAGCGGTGGTTTCAGCGTTATCCAGCGGAGGTGAACACTCTGGCGGCAGCATGATCAATTGATACCCTTTGCCATCTGGCTTACGACGCGGAACAAACGGCACCAGACACGCACCAGACATTCTGGCCAGCATCCAGGTGCCGCTGGTGGTCGCCGCCTGTTCAACGGCAAACAGCGGCACAAAAACGCTTGAGCGTGGACCGTAATCGTGATCTGGTGCATACCAGACCACTTCGCCTTTCTTCAGTGCTTTAATCATTCCTTTTAAATCTTTGCGATCGAGCATCGATTTATTCGAACGCAGACGCCCCCAGGTTTGCAGCCAGTCGATCAATGGATTATCGTTCGGGCGATAGACACCGATACCCGGTTCCTGCATACCAAATTGCCTTGCGCCCAGTTCCAGAGTCAGAAAATGGATGCCAACTAACAGGATGCCGCGCTTTTGTGCCTGCACGTCACGGATATGTTCCATGCCGATCACTTCTGTCCAACGGGCAACCCGACGGTCCGGCCAGAACCATGCCATGCCAGTCTCCATCAGCCCCATGCCAACGGATTCGAAATTCTTCACCACCATTTCACGGCGTTCCTGTTCACTCATCTCCGGGAAGCACAGTTCCAGGTTGCGGTGCACAATTTTGGCGCGTCGTTTCATAAAACGTAACGCCAGTCGTCCCGCCGCGATGCCGAGGCGGTAGATAATTGGGTAGGGTAACTGAACGACCAACCAAAGTACGCCAATACCCAACCAGGTTAACCAATAACGCGGATGAAGCAGTGCGGTGGAGAACTTGGGTAGATTCGTCATATCAATCCTGTCTTTCAACCTATACGGGCAATTGTATGTATTGTCGCATTTTTTCGTCCGCAACCAAAATTTGTGACCGGGGATTGGGTGAAATTGCCGCGCATGTAAACCATTATTAATTTTTAATGTGCAAATGTAGCGTAAAATGTGTGGATGTTAATTATCGATAATTGCTATATGATGCCGCGGATTTTTACTTACCCACCCGCAGGAACCGTACACCATGCCAGTGTTACACAACCGCATTTCTAATGACGCGCTGAAAGCCAAAATGCTGGCCGAGAGCGAACCACGCACCACCATGTCGTTCTATAAATATTTCCAAATTGCCGATCCCTGGGCGACCCGCGATGCTTTATATCAGCTATTTACTGCGTTGAATGTCTTTGGGCGGGTCTATCTGGCACGTGAAGGGATCAACGCACAAATCAGCGTACCGGCGAGCAACGTAGAGACATTTCGCGCACAGCTTTATGCTTTTGACCCTGCTTTAAACGGATTACGTCTGAATATTGCGCTGGATGATGACGGGAAATCCTTCTGGGTGCTGCGCATGAAAGTCCGCGAACGAATTGTTGCCGATGGTATTGACGATCCTCAATTTGACGCCAGTAACGTCGGGGAATATCTACAAGCGGCGGAAGTGAACGCCATGCTTGACGATCCAGATACGCTGTTTATCGACATGCGCAACCACTATGAATACGAAGTGGGGCATTTTGAAAACGCGCTCGAAATTCCGGCTGATACCTTCCGTGAGCAACTGCCGAAAGCGGTTGAGATGATGCAGGCGCATAAAGATAAAAAAATCGTGATGTACTGCACCGGTGGTATTCGTTGCGAAAAGGCCAGTGCCTGGATGAAACATAGCGGATTCAATAAAGTCTGGCATATCGAAGGCGGTATTATTGAATACGCCCGCAAAGCGCGGGAACAAGGTCTGCCGGTCCGCTTTATTGGTAAAAATTTCGTTTTTGATGAGCGGATGGGAGAGCGCATCTCTGATGAAATTATCGCGCATTGTCATCAATGTGGCACACCGTGCGACAGCCATACCAACTGCAAAAATGATGGTTGCCACCTGCTGTTCATTCAGTGTCCGGCGTGTGCCGAGAAATTCAAAGGCTGTTGTAGTGAGATTTGCTGTGAAGAAAGCGCGTTACCGCCAGAAGAACAGCGACGTCTCCGTGCCGGGCGGGAAAATGGCAATAAGATCTTTAATAAATCACGTGGACGCCTGAACACGACACTGGTTATTCCTGATCCAACAGAATAAACATTCGTGCCGGATGCGTGTCATCCGGCAACATCTCAGCACTACTTCTGTTGTATGCCTTCAACCGAAATAATCAGATCAACTTCCTGCGAAGCCGCACCTAAATCTGTCTTGATATTGAAGTCTTTTAGCTTAATTTTCCCTTCAGCCTCAAAACCCGCACGTTTACCGCCCCATGGATCGTCGCCCTGGCCAATCAATTTCGCTTCCAGCGTTACTGGTTTGGTCACGCCATTCAGCGTCAGATCACCAGTAATATCCAGCTCGTCACCGTTTTTCTTCACGCTGGTGGAGGAGAAGGTTGCCTGCGGATATTTTGCTGTATTAAGGAAATCCGCGCTGCGGAGATGTTTATCGCGCTCGGCGTGATTGGTATCAACACTGGTGGTGTTAATAGTCACATTCACTTTATCGGCTGCAGGATCCTTTTCATCAAACGTAAATGTACCGTCGAAATCTTTAAATGTGCCGTACAACCAACTGTAACCCAGATGCTGGATGCGGAAATTGACAAAGGCGTGCTGGCCTTCTTTGTCAATTTTATAATCGGCGGCGATAGCTGAACCGGCAGAGAACATCAGTGAAGCGAAGGTTAAACCAAGCAGGCTTTTTTTCATTTTTTAAACTCCATAGTCAGATGACGATTTTCCCAGCATGCGCTTCAGGGTGTCGTCTTTATCGATGAAATGATGCTTCAGAGCCATAAATCCGTGCATAACGGACAGAACGACCACGCTCCACGCCAGCCAAAAATGCAGGGCACCGGCTAAGTCAGCCTGCGCGCCAGTATCGGCAAGGGTTGCGGGAACGTCAAACCAGCCAAAAACGCTGATCGGTTTGCCATCGGCGGTAGAGATCAGATAGCCACTGATGCCAATGGCGAAGAGCAAGAGGTACAGCGCAAGATGTCCAGTCTTTGCACCAAGACGAGTCATAAGCGAATAATTTTGCAACGGACCTGGCGGTGGGGATATGACACGCCACAGAATACGAACAACCAGCCCCATCATTAACAGAATACCGATGCTTTTATGCAGTTCTGGTGCTTTGTGATACCAGCCATCGTAATAACTGAGCGTTACCATCCACAGACCCAAAGCAAACATGCCATAGACAATGATTGCACTTAGCCAATGAAAGGCTGTTGATATAACGCCATAGCGTTCAGGGGTATTTGTAAGTGGCATAAGGGCATCCGAAACATATTTGCGAGAGAATGAAAATGGCGTGTCGGAGAATGAATTGCAACTTAAAAATAACAATTCGAATGATATTTATTTTTATTTCAATAATTTTGATTTAATAATGAAGAGACCTTCATAAGTTTAGTTGTTTCAGGATGAGTGAAATCTGGTGAATGCGGTTATTGCAGGAATAAGTTTATTCAAATTTTCACACCAAATGAAAGAGATATTAAATATTTGTCAATTTATGTCAGTGATTACGGGTTAGAAATAAAATACATAGATGAGATCCATAATCGCCAGCAGTGACCAAAGAACAAGATAAAGCATGAAGTGTTCGCGAATATTATTGATGAGATAGTTCACCAAACGACGCATTAAAAAACTCCTGTAAAAACGGCCTCATTTTGGAGGCTGTAATGATGATTATTGGAAGCGGGAAAGTCTGAATGGCGTCAAATCAAAATTGCTTTTTTTGTCTTGTGCAAAGTCAGCGGCTATTTCCCCTAAAACCGACGCAAATTTAAAGCCGTGCCCACTCAGGCCGGTAATCAGCAGCGTATTATCGTGATCGGGCAGGGTATCGATAATAAAATCTTCGTCAGGCGAATTATCATAGGTGCAGGAAGCGCCGTACAGGCAGCAGCCAATACCTGGCAACACCTGGCGCAAGAATGGGAAGGCTTCAGAACCATCGCTGGTAATTTCCGCAAATGGAACTCGTTCATCCGCGGAATGAATCACCTGACCACCGTTATGTTTACCAATCTTCAGAGCGTCATTTTCGGCAGGAAAACCGTAATATTGATCGCCATTGGGCAGTTCGCCAGTAAACGCCGGAAATTTATTTTTAACGCTATAACGGCCATCTGCCTGATACCAGGCAAATACTTTGCGTACTGGCTGAATCGGGAGTTCTGGTAGCAGGTCTTTTACCCAGGTTCCCGCGCAGACGATCGCTTTCTTTGCCTGATACTCGCCATCAGCCGTTGTAATGGTTACGCCGTTGTCATCATGGTGAATAGCGGTGACCGGGCAATTAAACAGTTGCGCGCAGCCAGCTTCATTCGCCAGTTTGATCCAGGTTTTAATCGCCAGTTCACTGCACAAAAAGCCGGAATCAGCTTCAAATAAGCCGATGTAGTTGTCCGGGACGCGTATTTCCGGCCAGCGGGCCATAATCGCTTGTGCATCCAGTTTTTCGACGTTGAGTTGCCACTGTTCCGCACTGTGGGCAACGTTGGTGAGGAATTTGGAGTCAGAAGGACCAAGGTTGATGACGCCAGAGCGCACAAAAATAGGGTCTTCTTCGTTGTAATGGGAGAGTTCATCCCACAACGTTTGCGCGCGAAGCACTAACGGAACATATTTTTCGCCTTCACCATAAGCATGGCGAATTAATCGCGTATCACCGTGGTGACTGCCGTGTTGATGTGGTGGCATATGGGCGTCGGTCATCAGCACTTTCAAACCGGCCTGGGTGGCATAATACCCGGCTGCAGCACCTACGGAACCGCTGCCAATAATGATGAGATCGTATTTCATTTTTTTCTCTCTGCTCTCATGGTACAAGCAGAGTAATTAAGTGAATGCAGATATACAACCCAGAAATGGTAAAGGCACCGGTCAGGTGCCTTTTGGGTGGATGGTCATGTCATGTTAATGACGCCGATACTCATTTACATGGAAATCACCAGATTCAATTTTGGCGATTCCTGCTTCTAATATCGAAATAAATTGTCTGGCAACATCAGTAGTTAACCAGAGTGTCTGACCAACTTCAGTCCCTTCCTGCTCGGACTTATTTGGGGTCTGGTAGTGCAAACGCAACATCAGCGCATCATAGCTATCAACGGTGCTGATGTCCCACCCTACGAGCGGATGAGTCTGAATGACTTCATTGTTTTTTTCCATCATGGCCCCCTAATTCGTGTTACTAGACAACGTTATTCGAGGTTCAATGCGTTTTTATCTGAAGCAACTTCAGTATACCAATAAGTAAGGGTGTTCACCGAATTTTTAAAGGGGGAAAGAGATATTTTTTTGGTTTTAAGATTTATATGAACAATAAAACAGCATGTCATTCATATTTTTTTAGCATATTGTGCAATTATTTTGAGGAAGTGTAGAAGATTTGTACGCAAAATAAAAAAGCCGGGGCGACCCGGCAAAACAAACATTACTGCATATTATTCGCTAACGAACCAGTCATCTGCGCTTTCCCATGTTTCTTGCAGAATTTCGCTAATACGTTGTTTATCTTCTTTTGTCGCGCCAATAACCGATAAATTATTGGCTGAAGCATAACGAACAGACACATGGCTTTCGTTATCAGGAAACGCATACTGAATACGGCGGGAAAGTTCACCTGCCAGAGCGTCAATAGCCCCGGCAGGTAATGGAGAAGTTTTCGCGATGGTGACTTCAATTCTCATAATAGCCCCCTGTTAAATATACTGGTTATTTATACAGGTAAAATAACCTAATGACAACAGGGTGCTACGTTTTTTTATTGTTTAACTGTCCAGCGAACCGTTTCTCCGGCCAGGAATGGCACCAGCGTGTCGTCGGTCAGAGCGATGCTTTCAGCAACTTGTTGCTCTTCGCGTACCAGTTCAATAAACGATTCGTTGACCGGTAAACCATAGAACTGCGGGCCGTTTAAAGAACAGAACGCTTCAAAGTGCTGCAACGCATCCATTTCTTCAAATACAGTGGCGTAACTGCCCAGCGCCGTTGGTGCATTAAAACAGCCTGCACAACCGCAGCTACTCTCTTTGCGATGACGTGCATGTGGTGCGGAGTCAGTCCCGAGAAAAACGCGATTAAAGCCACTGGCGACCAGCTCACGCAGTGCCTGTTGATGCACATTACGTTTGAGAATGGGCAGGCAGTACAGGTGCGGACGTACACCGCCAACCAGCATATGGTTACGATTAAACATCAGATGCTGGGGGGTAATAGTAGCGGCCAGCAATTCATTACCGTCACGAACATATTCGGCAGCATCTTTAGTGGTGATGTGCTCAAAAACCACTTTCAGCGCAGTCAGGCGCTGGCGCAGTGGCTCCATAACCGTTTCAATAAAGCGGGCTTCACGGTCAAAAATGTCGATATCGGCGTGTGTAACTTCTCCGTGCACCAGCAGCGGCATGCCAATTTTTTCCATTCGCTCAAGTACCGGCATGATAGTGTCAACCGACGTCACACCGTGGCTGGAGTTGGTGGTAGCGTTTGCCGGGTAAAGTTTTGCCGCGGTGAACACGCCTTCGTTAAATCCACGCTCCAATTCATTGGGGGCCAGCGAATCTGTTAAATAACAGGTCATCAGCGGGGTGAAATCGTGTCCGGCAGGTACGGCGTCAAGAATACGCTGGCGATACGCTACGGCAGCTTCGACGGTCGTTATGGGCGGAGCCAGATTGGGCATAACGATGGCCCGGCCATAAGTTTTGCTGGTATACGGCACGACAGTTTTTAACATGTCGCCATCGCGGAGGTGAAGGTGCCAGTCGTCTGGGCGGCGGATCTTTAATACCTGGGATGGTGCAGTCATTAATCTCTATGCTCCGGCTGAAGGGATGTTTTTGCCGGACACAAAGGATAAGCGGAAACGTTTTCCTTTGCACGAAAAATAAAGGGCGCGAATGCGCCCTTCGTGTTTAATCAGTAAACGGAATGACAATTTCGCCAGGTTTCACCTCAATACCTTTCGCCAGTTTTTTCGCCATTGCTTCACCCTGACTACCATCTTCGCGCAGAATGTAAGCCGGTTGCTGGTTGAAGTAATTGCGTAGTGCCTGGTTCAAATAGGGAAGCAATGTTTGCATTACCGTTTGCATTTTTTCTGGCTGCACCGTTGCGTCGACCACTTCCATCTCTTTCAGGAAGATCGCGCCTTTTTCTTTATCAAACACCGGCAGCGCCTTCAGCTTCAGTTTCATGGTTGCTTTCTGGCTGCCGAAAAGAGAGTTCATATCCAGATTGGCATCACCGGTTAAGGTGATCTTATTTGGCTCTTCGCGGCCAATTTGACTGGCCAGATTTGTCAGAACGATATGGGCATCAGCCACACCGGGCAAACCGATATCTTTTGAGAAATTATTATGTTTCGCAAGCGACTGGTTAATTTCTTGTTCGCTAATCGTGTACTGGGTGAGTTGATTACAGCCAACGAGCAGGCCGCTGATGATCAATGCAGCGGCAAATAAAAACTTGTTCATGGTAGTCCTCGACATGAAATCTGCGTCAATATCCTGACACAACGCAGCATGTGTCACCAGCGTTAAACCCGCCAGCAGAAAAAACTGAAAACAGCGGCGACAGGTAATAACAGGTTGCTGCGGCGAGTAGATTGACTGGGCGAACAATGGTAACAGAAAGCATGGCATTTTCAGGCGTCGCGTTCCAGCAACCGACGCGTAGCGCGTTTCTGGCTAAATTGCCACCCCATCGCAACGAAGGTGATAATGCCAATAATGCCCAACATTATCCACGGTAGTTCTGGTTGCTGCGCCGATTTACCCAGGTCAAACAGCCAGCCGCCACCGACATAACCGATAGCACCGCCAATCGCCAGGCCCAGACGACTAAACCCCATATAGCTGCCGCGCGCTCGTGCATCTGCCAGCGAGGCGCTTAGGGTTTCACGCGCAGGTTCGGCAATGATTGAACCGATATAAAATAGACAAATCAGGGTGAAGAGTTGTTGCAGATTGCTGACCATTCCAACCGGTATCATGCTTAACGACATGACCAATAGCCCAGCCATCAATCGGTGTTCCAGACGAAAACGTCTTTCGCTCCAGCGGGCGATAGGGTAAAGCAACGTTAAGGAGAGACACGCTTCAATGGCATACATCCATTTAACGGCAGAGGGCGCTCCGGCGATATCGTTGACCATAATCGGCAGCATCAGCATTACCTGAACGGCCAGCATGTAGTAGCCTGCCAGCGTCAGAACATAGGTGACAAAACGTTTATCGCGCATCACGCGGGCCATGCCTTCGCGGACTGGCGTACGCACGGTAGAAAGTTTCCATGCCGGTAACAACCAGGCATTAAATGCCGCACACAGCACAAACAAAATTGCACCCGTCGCGCAGACCAGGCGGAAATCGTATTGCAACAGCCAGCTACCTAATAATGCGCCAATGACCGCACCAGCACTGTCCTGCATCATCAACAGGGAGAAAAAACGTCCACGCTGTTGCGGACGGATCAATTTGACCACCAGTGCCGAACGCGGCGGATCGAACAGAGTACCGCCAAGACCTGAGAGAAGGCAGGAAAACCACAGCATCCATGGCTCGTGGGCGATCCCCATAGTGGCAAATCCCGCGGCGCGCATCAGCATTCCGGTGACGATCATCGGTTTTGCGCCAAAGCGGTCGGCAATTGCGCCGCCAAAAATGCCTAAACCTTGCTGAATGAACTGACGCAGACCGAGAGCAATACCGACCATCACGGCTGCCCAGCCCATTTGATCAACGAAGCGGATAGAGATCAGGGGGAAGACAACAAAGAACCCCAGCACGACCAGCATATTATCGATGAGCAGGAAATATTTACCCAGGTTCCTGGCCTGTGAAACGCGCGACATTTCCCCTCCCGGGAAATAAAAGATGAGCACTTTCTATTCTGCATGGTCGCTAATGCTTTTCCCATATTTCCCGGGACAATATTTTTTTATCGAAAGTCCTCTTTGATAGAGAGTTTTTATCAAATATGTGAATAATGCAGGAAATGGCATTTTGGACTTTTCACAGGTTCTGGTTGCGCAGGTATAGTAATACTTACAGCGTATTAAAGACGTTACGGGAAGGAGTAGGTATAGAATGTTTGGCTATCGTAGTAACGTGCCAAAAGTGCGCTTAACCACAGACCGACTGGTCGTGCGTCTGGTGCATGAGCGTGATGCCTGGCGGCTGGCGGACTATTACGCAGAAAATCGCCATTTCCTCAAGCCCTGGGAACCAGTGCGCGACGAAAGTCACTGCTACCCTTCAGGCTGGCAGGCCAGGTTAAGCATGATTAATGAATTTCATAAACAAGGTTCTGCATTCTATTTTGGGTTGTTCGACCCGGATGAGAAAGAGATTATTGGCGTTGCCAATTTTTCTAATGTGGTGCGAGGATCTTTCCATGCCTGCTATCTCGGTTATTCAATCGGACAAAAATGGCAGGGCAAGGGGCTAATGTTTGAAGCCCTGACCGCCGCCATTCGTTATATGCAGCGTACCCAACACATTCATCGCATTATGGCCAACTATATGCCGCACAATAAACGTAGCGGTGATTTGCTGGCGCGACTGGGTTTTGAAAAAGAAGGTTATGCGAAAGATTATCTGTTGATTGATGGACAATGGCGCGATCACGTGCTGACGGCATTAACCACCCCGGACTGGACGCCCGGCCGCTAAGGAGAATGTTATGAAGTATCAACTTACCGCACTGGAAGCCCGCGTGATTGGCTGTTTACTGGAAAAACAGGTGACGACGCCGGAGCAATACCCGCTCTCCGTGAATAGCGTAGTCACGGCCTGTAATCAGAAAACGAACCGTGAACCGGTAATGAACTTAAGCGAATCTGAAGTGCAGGAGCAGTTGGATAATCTGGTAAAACGTCATTATTTACGCACGGTGAGCGGTTTTGGTAATCGGGTCACCAAATATGAGCAACGCTTTTGTAATTCAGAATTTGGCGATCTGAAACTGAGCGCCGCAGAAGTGGCGTTAATCACCACGTTGTTATTGCGTGGTGCCCAGACGCCGGGTGAACTGCGCAGCCGCGCGGCGCGAATGTATGAATTTAGCGATATGGCGGAAGTGGAGTCGACGCTGGAACAACTGGCGAATCGCGAAGATGGCCCTTTTGTGGTGCGTCTGGCTCGCGAACCGGGTAAACGCGAAAGTCGCTATATGCATCTTTTCAGTGGTGAGATAGATGAGCAACCTGTGGTAACGGAACCGTCGAAGGCGGTTGAAGGTGATTTACAGGCCCGTGTCGAAGCACTGGAAATCGAAGTGGCAGAACTGAAACAGCGTCTTGATTCGTTGCTGGCCCATCTGGGAGATTAAAGTGAAAAAATTACGTATCGGCGTAGTGGGGTTAGGAGGGATCGCGCAAAAAGCGTGGTTACCGGTGCTGGCGGCAGCGTCTGACTGGACGTTACAGGGGGCATGGTCGCCAACGCGCGAGAAAGCTCTACCCATTTGTGAAAGCTGGCGCATTCCTTATGCCGATTCGTTATCTAACCTTGCTGCCAGTTGCGATGCAGTTTTTGTCCACTCCAGCACCGCCAGTCATTTTGAAGTGGTCAGTGCGTTATTAAACGCTGGCGTTCATGTCTGTGTCGATAAACCCCTGGCAGAAAATCTGCGCGATGCCGAGCGGCTGGTGGAACTGGCGGCGCGGAAAAAACTGACGTTGATGGTTGGTTTTAACCGTCGCTTTGCACCGCTCTACAGTGAGCTAAAAACGCAACTTGCCACCGCAGCGTCGCTGAGAATGGATAAACATCGTACTCATAGCGTCGGGCCACACGATCTTTATTTCACGTTGCTGGATGATTATCTGCATGTGGTTGACACTGCACTGTGGCTGTCTGGCGGCAAAGCCTCCCTTGACGGTGGTTCGCTGTTGACTAACGAGTCTGGCGAAATGTTGTTTGCCGAGCACCATTTTTCGGTGGGGCCTTTGCAAATCACCACCTGCATGCATCGCCGTGCTGGTAGCCAGCGTGAAACGGTGCAGGCCGTGACCGACGGCGCGCTCATCGACATTACGGATATGCGTGAATGGCGCGAAGAGCGCGGGCAGGGCGTGGTGCACAAACCGATTCCCGGCTGGCAAAGTACCCTCGAGCAGCGTGGATTTGTTGGCTGCGCGCATCATTTCATCGAATGCGTGCAAAATCAGACAGTTCCACAAACTGCTGGTGAGCAGGCAGTACTGGCGCAGCGCATCGTTGACAAACTCTGGCGAGACGCGATGAGTGAATAAACCCTGTAACATCTGGCGGTAGCAATTCACCATAATCCAGGTAGACTATTCGCCTCTTTCAGCGCCTGCGTTGCAGGCGTTTTGTTCGTGGGTCTGGATTAGAACACCAATGAATTTATTAAAATCGCTGGCCGCCGTCAGCTCGATGACCATGTTTTCGCGTGTGCTTGGCTTTGCACGTGACGCTATTGTCGCCAGAATTTTTGGCGCAGGGATGGCAACCGACGCTTTTTTCGTCGCTTTCAAACTTCCTAACTTGTTGCGCCGTATCTTTGCCGAAGGGGCATTCTCCCAGGCATTCGTGCCGATTCTGGCGGAATATAAAAGCAAGCAAGGTGAAGATGCAACTCGGGTCTTTGTCTCTTATGTCTCGGGCCTGCTGACGCTGGCACTGGCGGTTGTGACCGTTGCCGGGATGCTCGCCGCACCGTGGGTGATAATGGTGACTGCGCCGGGCTTTGCTGACACCGCCGACAAATTCGCGCTGACCACTCAGCTATTGCAGATCACTTTTCCCTATATTTTGCTGATCTCCCTGGCATCGCTGGTGGGGGCTATTTTGAATACCTGGAACCGTTTCTCGATTCCGGCATTTGCCCCGACGTTACTTAACATCAGCATGATTGGTTTTGCGCTGTTTGCTGCACCGTACTTTAATCCGCCGGTGCTGGCGCTGGCGTGGGCTGTTACGGTGGGCGGTATACTGCAACTGGTGTATCAGCTACCGCACCTGAAGAAGATCGGCATGTTGGTTCTGCCGCGCATTAACTTTCACGATGCAGGAGCAATGCGCGTGGTGAAACAGATGGGGCCGGCGATCCTTGGTGTTTCTGTTAGTCAGATCTCCTTGATCATCAACACCATTTTTGCTTCGTTTCTTGCCTCAGGTTCCGTGTCGTGGATGTACTACGCCGACCGTTTAATGGAGTTTCCGTCTGGCGTACTGGGCGTGGCGCTGGGGACTATTTTGCTGCCGTCGCTGTCGAAAAGTTTTGCCAGCGGTAATCATGATGAATACAACCGCTTGATGGACTGGGGCCTGCGTCTTTGTTTCCTGCTGGCGCTGCCGAGCGCGGTAGCGTTGGGTATTCTCTCTGGTCCATTAACTGTTTCGCTGTTCCAGTACGGTAAATTTACCGCCTTTGATGCGCTGATGACTCAGCGGGCATTGATTGCCTATTCAGTGGGGTTGATCGGCCTGATTGTGGTGAAAGTGCTGGCTCCGGGTTTTTATTCCCGCCAGGATATTAAAACACCGGTGAAAATTGCCATCGTCACGCTGATTTTGACGCAGTTGATGAACCTGGCGTTTATCGGCCCGTTGAAACATGCCGGACTGTCGCTTTCCATTGGTCTGGCAGCTTGCCTGAATGCCTCGCTGCTTTACTGGCAGTTGCGTAAGCAGAAAATCTTTACCCCGCAACCCGGTTGGACTGCGTTTCTGCTGCGTCTGGTGGTAGCAGTGCTGGTGATGTCTGGCGTACTTTTAGGTATGTTGCACATCATGCCGGACTGGTCATTGGGTACTATGCCCTGGCGCTTACTGCGTTTGATGGCGGTAGTTGTCGCGGGAATTGCGGCGTACTTTGCCGCGCTGGCGGTGCTGGGCTTCAAAGTCAAAGAGTTTGCCCGTCGGACGGCTTAATAACCAATCCCGGCCTGCATTGCAGGCCGGAGAAAATCTTCAGATAGATATCTTTTTACCGCCGCGATGGGGCGTTGAGGTTTGACCGTTGGCCCCGTACAGCGTCGGCTCCTGATGTGGTTTCAGCATTTCCAGCGCCTGTTGATTGCGCTCAATCTGTCCTTCCAGTAGCCAGCCGTTATGTTGATTTAACTGACGCAGTTGCTGCGTTTTTACGGTAATTTCCTGCCAGCATTGTGCGATATCGTTGCTGTTTGCGGCATCCGGTATTTGCCGACGTAACTGCTCGAGGTAATCCAGCGTCGCCAGCAGTGAGCTTTTTTGTTCTGTAATCCGTTGTAACTGACTGCCGTTGATCTGCCCCATAGAGAGATGTTGCAGCTCTTGCTCCATCACCGTTTTAAGATCGTTAAGCACTGCGGACATCTGGTCGAGGATCTCTGCAAGACGCGTCATACGTTTATTTACTCAGTAAGTCTTGTTGCACTTCGCTGATCAGTGCATCGGCAATTTTGCCGACATCTATCTTTAGTTCACCGTTACGAATCGCCAGTTTCAACGCTTCTACGCGCTCAAGATTGATATCACTGCTGCCTGGTTGCATCAGCTTTGCTTGTGCATCGCTTAATGTCACACTGGTACTGGCGGCGGCGGTCGTTTTTGTCGAGCGGGTATTGGCTACCGGAGTGTCACTGGTTTCGCGTGGCTGAACGGTGCTTATGGGCTTCAGGGGAGCGGTGCGGTCAATACTCATGGTTTATTCCTCATTGAGGGCGCTTTTATCATTTGTTGCTTATTTATCGGCAATAGTCGGTCAATCTTTAACAGATTACAGGTTTATAAGAATATTCCCATCCGCATCCACCACACCACTGACCACCTGACCCGACACCATGCGGACACGAGCATTTTGCGCAACCGCCGCGTTGTTCAGCGCCTGACCTTCAGCATTAGCGCTGAAACCATCGCCACTGGCGATCACGTTGACACGCTGTCCGGCTTTTACTCGCCAGGCCTGGCGTAGCATGGTTAGTTGTATTGGCTGCCCGGGCGTCAGATCGCGCAGACTGACTGCATCAACCAGTTGATTAACATCCAGTACAGTACGTGGCGGTAAGGTATCCAGCCGTCCGCGTTTCAGTTTGACGCTGGCAGATTCCAGTTTTCCTCCCCGCACAATGGGCATCGCGGCAACGACATAATTCCCGGTGGCCTGCACATTGACTTGCACATATCGTTTGTCGTTGCCGCAGCGTGCCAGCACATTCACATTGCCCCACAGGCGGGAATTACTGGTGATGGAAAACAATGGCTGTTCACACGCAGGCAGTAAATGGGGGGGCGTGCGAATAGAGATACGAACCTCATCACTCAACCCCGCCAGTTGTACCACAAAAAAGGTTTTCAATTGTGATGTGAAATCGCCAGCCGTACTCAGCGGGCTGAACAGTATCGCGATGAGTACCACGCCATGTTTCATTATTTGCATTTCCGCCCCCAGCCATTTCTACAGGCTAAATTGTACCCGCGCGGCGTGACCATCAACGGCATAAATAGCGACCCATTTTGCGTTTATTCCGCCGATAACGCGCGCCTAAAGCCTTTAAGCTGACGGCAGAATTTTGATATCTGCGGAGGAGATATGCTCGATAAGCTCGACGCCGCCTTACGTTTTCAACAAGAGGCGCTCAATCTGCGCGCCCATCGTCAGGAAGTGCTGGCGGCAAACATCGCCAACGCCGATACCCCTGGTTATCAGGCGCGCGATATAGATTTTGCCAGTGAACTTAAAAAAGTAATGCTGCGTGGACGGGATGAAACCAGTGTGGTGGCCCTGACCATGACCTCAACGCAACACATTCCGGCGCAGGCGCTGACGCCTCCTTCCGCAGAACTGCAATACCGTATTCCGGATCAGCCTTCGCTGGACGGCAATACCGTCGATATGGATCGCGAACGCACCCAGTTTGCCGATAACAGCCTGCAATATCAGATGAGCCTTAGCGCGTTGAGTGGGCAAATCAAAGGCATGATAAACGTTTTACAGAGCGGAAATTAACGGATGGCACTGCTGAATATTTTTGAGATCGCCGGGTCGGCGTTAACTGCCCAGTCCCAGCGTCTGAACGTAGCGGCCAGTAATCTGGCGAATGCCGATAGCGTGACAGGGCCAGACGGACAACCTTATCGGGCGAAACAGGTGGTGTTTCAGGTGAACGCCGCGCCGGGAACCGCGACAGGTGGGGTGAAAGTGGCTGACGTGATTGAAAGCCAGGCGCCAGACAAACTGGTATATGAGCCGGGAAATCCACTGGCGGACGCGAAGGGTTACGTGAAAATGCCAAACGTGGATGTGGTTGGGGAGATGGTTAACACCATGTCGGCATCACGCAGTTATCAGGCCAACGTTGAAGTCCTCAACACGGTGAAAAGCATGATGCTGAAGACCCTCACGCTCGGTCAATAAAGGAGAAAACCATGTCCATTGCGGTAACCACTACCGATCCGACAAACACTGGTGTCAGTACTACCAGCAGTAGTTCGCTCACTGGCAGTAACGCTGCAGATTTACAAAGCAGTTTTCTGACGTTGCTGGTGGCGCAACTGAAAAATCAGGATCCGACCAATCCGATGGAGAACAACGAGTTGACATCGCAACTGGCGCAAATCAGCACGGTTAGCGGGATTGAAAAACTCAATACTACACTCGGTTCGATTTCCGGACAGATAGACAACAGTCAGTCGCTACAGGCCAGTAACCTGATTGGTCATGGTGTGATGATCCCCGGCACCACCATTCTTGCCGGTACTGGCAGTGAAGAAGGGGCGGTAACCACGACCACGCCGTTTGGTGTTGAACTGCAACAGGCGGCAGACAAAGTCACCGCCACGATCACTGATAAAAATGGCGCGGTTGTACGCACGATTGATATCGGTGAACTGACCGCCGGAGTCCACAGTTTCACCTGGGACGGCACATTAACTGACGGCACAACCGCACCGAATGGTTCTTATAACGTGGCGATTAGCGCCAGTAACGGTGGTACGCAGTTAGTTGCGCAACCGCTGCAGTTTGCTCTGGTGCAGGGCGTGATCCGCGGTAACAACGGTAATACGCTGGATCTCGGCACTTACGGCACCACCACTCTCGACGAAGTACGGCAGATAATTTAAGCCTTCACATTTCAGGAGTCAGTCATGGCCTTTTCTCAAGCGGTTAGCGGATTAAACGCAGCCGCCACCAACCTCGATGTTATTGGCAACAATATCGCCAACTCCGCCACCTATGGTTTTAAATCCGGTACGGCTTCTTTTGCTGATATGTTCGCGGGTTCTAAAGTGGGGCTGGGGGTAAAAGTTGCCGGCATTACCCAGGATTTTACCGATGGAACGACCACGAATACAGGACGTGGCCTTGACGTTGCCATCAGCCAGAACGGTTTCTTCCGCCTCGTAGACAGTAACGGCTCAGTGTTTTACAGCCGTAACGGGCAATTTAAACTCGATGAAAACCGTAATCTGGTGAATATGCAAGGTTTACAGTTAACGGGTTATCCGGCAACCGGCACACCACCGACTATTCAGCAGGGGGCGAATCCAGGCAATATTTCGATTCCGAATACCCTGATGGCGGCGAAAACGACGACAACGGCGTCAATGCAGATCAACCTTAACTCCAGTGATCCTCTTCCGACAGTCAAAACTTTCGATGCCAGTGATGCGGATAGCTATAACAAAAAAGGTTCGGTAACGGTATTTGACAGCCAGGGGAATGCTCATGACATGAGCGTCTACTTTGTGAAGACCGGGGATAATAACTGGGATGTTTACACCCAGGATAGTAGTGATGCAGCCAGTATCGCTAAGCAAGTAACAACACTGGCGTTTGATGCGAATGGAACTCTGACATCTGGTGCTTCTGCGTTAGTTGCCACCGGTGCAATTAACGGTGCAGATCCCGCCTCATTCTCGTTAAGTTTCCTCAACTCCATGCAACAAAACACCGGTGCGAACAACATCGTGGCAACCACCCAGAACGGCTACAAACCGGGCGATCTGGTGAGTTACCAAATCAACGATGACGGTACGGTAGTCGGCAACTATTCCAACGAACAAACCCAACTGTTGGGGCAGATTGTGCTGGCTAACTTCGCTAACAACGAAGGACTGGCGTCCGAAGGCGATAATGTCTGGTCTGCGACGCAATCTTCTGGCGTGGCGCTGTTGGGGACTGCCGGAACAGGCAATTTTGGCACGCTGACCAATGGTGCGCTGGAAGCGTCCAATGTCGATCTCAGCAAAGAACTGGTCAATATGATTGTCGCCCAGCGTAACTATCAGTCCAACGCCCAGACTATCAAAACCCAGGACCAGATCCTCAACACGCTGGTTAACTTACGCTAATCGCTGACGGGATAGCTCAATGGATCACGCAATCTATACCGCGATGGGGGCCGCCAGCCAGACGCTGAATCAGCAAGCGGTAACTGCCAGTAATCTGGCGAATGCATCTACACCTGGTTTTCGCGCGCAGATAAACGCCTTACGTGCGGTGCCGGTAGAGGGACTTTCGCTGCCTACACGCACGCTGGTGACGGCATCTACGCCAGGGGCAGACATGACGCCCGGCAAGATGGATTACACCTCACGTCCGCTGGATGTTGCGTTACAGCAAGACGGCTGGCTGGCCGTGCAGACCGCTGACGGTAGCGAAGGATATACGCGTAATGGCAGCATTCAGGTTGATCCCACCGGGCAACTGACGATTCAGGGGCATCCGGTGATTGGTGAGGCGGGGCCGATTGCTGTGCCGGAAGGGGCGGAAATCACTATTGCTGCCGATGGTACTATCTCGGCGCTGAATTCTGGCGATCCGGCAAATACCGTCGCTCCAGTCGGGCGGCTGAAACTGGTGAAAGCTACGGGCAGTGAAGTGCAGCGCGGCGATGACGGCATTTTTCGTTTGACTGCTGAAAGTCAGGCCACACGTGGAGCGGAACTTCAGGCAGACCCGACGTTACGGGTGATGTCGGGCGTGCTGGAAGGCAGTAATGTCAATGCTGTTGCGGCGATGAGCGACATGATTGCCAGCGCGCGGCGTTTTGAAATGCAGATGAAGGTTATCAGCAGCGTTGATGATAACGCAGGCCGTGCCAATCAACTGCTTTCGATGAGTTAATTGAAAGGATAAGTGACAAGCATAAGTTACCTGATGCGCAATTTTATCGGGCTTACGAGTTGCATCGCAATGTATTGAATTTGCGAGATCTTGTAGGCCGGATAAGGCGTTTACGCCGCATCCGGTAAAAAGACATATGCACGTGGTCAGCACTCCACTACAGGACATTTTATGATCAGTTCATTATGGATCGCCAAAACCGGCCTCGACGCCCAGCAAACCAATATGGACGTCATTGCCAACAACCTGGCAAACGTCAGTACCAACGGTTTCAAGCGTCAGCGGGCGGTGTTTGAAGATCTGCTTTATCAAACCATTCGCCAGCCTGGAGCGCAGTCTTCCGAACAAACCACCTTGCCGTCCGGGTTACAAATCGGTACTGGTGTGCGTCCGGTTGCCACTGAACGCCTACACAGTCAGGGCAACCTGTCGCAAACCAATAACAGCAAAGATGTGGCGATTAAAGGGCAGGGCTTTTTCCAGATCATGCTGCCGGATGGCTCATCGGCCTACACCCGCGACGGCTCTTTCCAGGTGGATCAGAACGGGCAGTTGGTGACGGCGGGTGGTTTTCAGGTACAGCCTGCGATCACCATTCCAGCGAATGCGTTAAGCATCACCATCGGTCGTGATGGCGTGGTCAGCGTAACCCAGCAAGGCCAGGCGGCTCCGGTTCAGGTTGGGCAGCTTAATCTCACTACCTTTATGAACGACACTGGGCTGGAGAGCATTGGCGAAAACCTCTACACCGAAACGCAATCCTCCGGCGCACCGAACGAAAGTACACCGGGTCTGAACGGCGCGGGGCTGCTGTATCAAGGGTATGTTGAAACATCTAACGTCAACGTGGCGGAAGAACTGGTCAACATGATTCAGGTACAACGTGCCTACGAAATCAACAGTAAAGCGGTATCTACCACCGATCAGATGCTGCAAAAACTGACGCAACTCTAAGGCATAACCGGTGGCTGGTTCACCGGTTTACTGATTTTTGAAGATGATAGCCATGCAAAAAAACGCTGCGCGCATTTACGCCATTTCCAGCTTGTTGGTGTTTTCACTGACCGGCTGTGCCTGGATACCCTCCACGCCGTTGGTACAGGGGGCGACTACTGCACAGCCGGTTCCTGGTCCGACACCCGTCGCCAACGGTTCCATATTCCAGTCTGCTCAGCCGATTAACTATGGCTATCAACCGCTGTTTGAAGATCGCCGCCCACGTAATATTGGCGATACGCTGACCATTGTGTTGCAGGAAAACGTCAGTGCCAGCAAGAGTTCTTCCGCTAATGCCAGCCGCGACGGTAAAACCAATTTTGGCTTTGATACTGTGCCGCGCTATTTGCAGGGGCTGTTTGGTAATGCCCGCGCTGATGTCGATGCCTCTGGCGGCAATAGCTTCAACGGGAAAGGTGGAGCCAATGCCAGCAATACCTTCAGCGGCACGTTGACGGTGACGGTCGATCAAGTGCTGGTAAACGGTAACCTGCATGTGGTGGGTGAAAAACAGATCGCCATTAATCAGGGCACCGAATTTATTCGCTTCTCCGGCGTGGTCAATCCACGCACTATCAGTGGTAGCAACACCGTACCGTCTACCCAGGTGGCGGATGCGCGCATTGAGTACGTTGGCAATGGCTACATTAACGAAGCACAAAATATGGGCTGGTTACAGCGTTTCTTCCTTAACCTGTCGCCAATGTAAGTGAGGCTGTGGTGATTAAATTTCTCTCTGCATTCATTCTTCTGCTGGTTGCAGTCGTGGCGCAGGCCGACCGTATTCGCGATCTCACCAGCGTTCAGGGCGTACGGCAAAACTCGCTGATTGGTTATGGGTTGGTAGTTGGCCTGGATGGTACGGGTGACCAGACGACCCAGACGCCGTTTACCACGCAAACGCTAAATAACATGCTCTCGCAGTTGGGAATTACCGTTCCGACAGGCACCAATATGCAGTTAAAAAACGTCGCTGCGGTAATGGTGACGGCGTCACTTCCGCCTTTTGGACGCCAGGGGCAAACCATTGATGTCGTGGTGTCGTCGATGGGTAACGCCAAAAGTCTGCGTGGCGGTACGCTGCTGATGACACCGCTTAAGGGTGTCGATAGCCAGGTGTATGCGCTGGCGCAGGGCAATATTCTGGTCGGCGGCGCAGGCGCATCGGCGGGGGGCAGCAGTGTTCAGGTTAACCAATTGAATGGCGGACGGATCACCAATGGTGCAATTATTGAGCGCGAATTGCCCAGCCAGTTTGGTGCTGGCAATACCTTCAATTTGCAGCTAAATGAGGAGGATTTCACCCTGGCGCAGGAAATTGCCGATACCATCAACCGCACACGCGGATACGGCAACGCGACGGCGTTAGATGCGCGAACTATTCAGGTACGCGTGCCGAGTGGCAACAGTTCCCAGGTGCGTTTCCTTGCCGATATCCAGAACATGCAGGTCAATGTCACTCCGCAGGACGCCAAAGTGATTATTAACTCGCGTACCGGTTCAGTGGTGATGAATCGTGAAGTGACCCTCGATAGCTGCGCGGTGGCACAGGGCAACCTCTCGGTTACGGTGAATCGGCAGGTGAATGTCAGCCAGCCAGATACGCCGTTTGGTGGTGGAGAAACCGTGGTAACCCCACAAACGCAGATCGACTTACGTCAGAGCGGTGGTTCGCTGCAAAGCGTGCGTTCAAGCGCCAGCCTCAATAACGTAGTGCGCGCGCTCAATGCATTGGGGGCTACGCCGATGGATCTGATGTCCATACTGCAATCGATGCAAAGCGCGGGATGTCTGCGGGCAAAACTGGAAATCATCTGATGATTAGCGACAGCAAACTGCTGGCCAGTGCCGCCTGGGATGCACAATCGCTTAATGACCTGAAAGCGAAAGTGGGTGAAGATCCGGCGGCAAATATTCGCCCGGTGGCTCGTCAGGTAGAAGGGATGTTCGTGCAGATGATGCTGAAAAGTATGCGTGAAGCCTTACCGAAAGATGGCCTGTTCAGCAGCGAGCATACCCGACTCTACACCAGTATGTATGACCAGCAGATTGCCCAACAGATGACAGCAGGCAAAGGTCTGGGGCTGGCGGAGATGATGGTTAAACAGATGACACCAGAGCAGCCGTTGCCAGATGAAGCAACGCCAGCGGCACCGATGAAATTCCCGCTTGAAACTGTGATGCGTTACCAAAACCAGGCGCTCTCGCAACTGGTGCAAAAAGCCGTACCACGTAACTACGATGATTCGCTACCTGGTGACAGCAAAGCGTTCCTCGCGCAACTCTCGCTTCCCGCCCAACGGGCAAGCCAGCAAAGTGGTGTGCCGCATCATCTGATCCTTGCCCAGGCGGCGCTGGAATCAGGCTGGGGACAACGGCAAATCCGTCGTGAAAATGGTGAGCCAAGCTATAACCTGTTTGGCGTCAAAGCCTCCGGCAATTGGAAAGGGCCGATCACTGAAATTACCACCACCGAATATGAAAATGGCGAAGCGAAGAAAGTAAAGGCGAAGTTCCGGGTTTACAGCTCATATCTTGAAGCGCTTTCAGATTATGTCGGTCTATTAACACGTAACCCGCGTTACGCCGCCGTGACGAATGCCAAAAGCGCTGAGCAGGGGGCGCAGGCATTACAGGACGCGGGATATGCGACCGATCCTCATTATGCCCGCAAACTAACCCATATGATTCAGCAGATGAAATCGGTAAGCGACAAAGTGAGCAAAACTTACAACATGAGTATCGATAATCTGTTCTGAAGAACTCAAGTCCGGCGGGTGTCTGCCGATAATGCTCTGTAATTGAAGGCTTATAAGGAACCTCCATGTCCAGCTTGATCAATAACGCCATGAGCGGACTTAACGCGGCGCAGGCAGCGTTAAATACGGCGAGTAATAATATTTCCAGCTATAACGTTGCCGGATATACCCGCCAAACCACCATTATGGCGCAGGCCAACAGCACTCTGGGTGCAGGTGGTTGGGTTGGCAATGGTGTCTACGTATCCGGTGTGCAACGTGAGTATGATGCGTTTATTACCAACCAGTTACGTGCGGCGCAAACCCAAAGTAGCGGTCTGACTTCCCGCTATGAACAGATGTCGAAAATCGACAATATGCTTTCTGGCAGCACGACCTCGCTGGCAACACAGATGCAGGATTTCTTCACCAGTCTGCAAACACTGGTCAGTAACGCGGAAGATCCGGCGGCACGTCAGGCGCTGATCGGTAAAGCAGAAGGGCTGGTAAACCAGTTTAAAACCACCGATCAGTATCTGCGCGACCAGGATAAACAGGTCAATATCGCGATAGGTGCCAGCGTTGACCAGATCAACAATTATGCTAAACAAATCGCCAGTCTGAACGATCAAATCTCACGCCTGACAGGTGTGGGGGCAGGGGCGTCACCTAACGAGCTGCTGGATCAACGTGATCAACTGGTGAGCGAATTAAACCAGATCGTTGGTGTAGAAGTCAGCGTTCAGGATGGCGGCACTTACAACATCACGATGGCCAATGGTTACTCACTGGTACAGGGCAGCACGGCGCGTCAGTTGGCGGCAGTACCGTCCAGCGCCGATCCTTCCCGCACGACAGTCGCTTATGTTGATAGTACTGTGGGCAATATTGAGATCCCGGAGAAATTACTGAATACCGGGTCGCTGGGCGGCCTTCTGACATTCCGTTCTCAGGATCTCGACCAGACGCGCAATACGCTCGGACAACTGGCGCTGGCATTTGCCGGGGCTTTCAATACTCAACACAAAGACGGGTTTGATGCCAATGGCGATACAGGGAAAGATTTTTTTGCCATCGGGAAACCGGCTGTGCTGGAGAATACTAAAAACCAGGGTAGTAGCGCGATCAGCGCCACGGTGACCGACGGCTCCGCGGTGCTGGCAACAGATTACAAAATCTCTTTCAACAATAATCAGTGGCAGGTCACCCGCCTTGCCAGCAATACTACTTTTACGGTGACGCCAGATACCGACGGTAAAGTTTCGTTTGACGGTCTGGAGTTGACGTTTACCGGCACACCAGATGCTAATGACAGCTTCACGTTGAAACCGGTAAGCGATGCCATCGTCAACATGGACGTTTTAATCACCGACGAAGCGAAAATCGCCATGGCGAGCGATAAAACCGCTGGTGAGAGCGATAACCGTAATGGTCAGGCGCTACTGGATTTGCAAAGCAACAGTAAAACGGTGGGCGGGGCGAAATCCTTCAACGACGCCTATGCCTCGTTAGTGAGTGATATCGGCAATAAAACTGCTACGTTGAAAACCAGCAGTACGACGCAAGGTAATGTGGTGACGCAACTCTCTAATCAGCAGCAATCTATTTCCGGCGTCAACCTTGATGAAGAGTACGGCAACTTGCAACGTTTTCAGCAGTACTACCTGGCGAATGCGCAGGTTCTGCAGACGGCGAACGCCATTTTCGATGCGCTTATTAACATTCGCTAAGGGAGAGAAAAAATGCGTTTCAGTACCCAGATGATGTACCAGCAAAATATGCGCGGTATCACCAGTTCCCAGGCGGAATGGATGAAGTATGGCGAACAGATGTCGACGGGTAAGCGAGTTGTTAACCCTTCTGACGATCCCATTGCTGCATCACAAGCTGTCGTGCTCTCACAAGCGCAGGCGCAAAACAGTCAGTACACGCTGGCGCGTACTTTCGCGACGCAAAAAGTGTCGCTGGAAGAGAGTGTGCTTAGCCAGGTTACTACGGCAATCCAGAACGCCCAGGAAAAAATTGTCTACGCCAGCAACGGCACGTTAAGTGACGATGATCGGGCATCGTTAGCCACGGATATTCAGGGACTCCGCGACCAGTTGTTGAATCTGGCGAATACCACTGACGGTAACGGGCGCTACATTTTTGCTGGTTATAAAACCGAATCCGCACCGTTTAGCGAAGCGAAAGGTGAATATGTCGGCGGAACTGAAAGTATTAAGCAACAGGTTGATGCTTCGCGTTCGATGGTGATAGGGCATACCGGCGACAAAATTTTTAATAGCATTACCAGTAATGCGGTAGCGGAACCAGATGGTAGCGATTCTGAAACCAGCCTTTTTGCTATGCTGGATAGCGCCATCGCTGCGCTGAAAACACCGGTTGCAGATAGTGAAGCGGATAAAGAAACCGCTGCTGCGGCATTAGATAAAACTAACCGTGGCCTGAAAAACTCGCTGAATAATGTGCTCACCGTACGTGCGGAATTAGGCACACAGTTGAACGAACTGGAGTCGCTGGATTCATTAGGTAGCGATCGCGCTTTAGGTCAGACGCAGCAGATGAGTGATTTGGTTGATGTGGACTGGAACGCGACGATTTCATCTTACATCATGCAGCAAACAGCGTTACAGGCGTCGTACAAAGCGTTTACTGATATGCAAGGATTATCGCTTTTTCAGCTCAATAAATAAGCACTTTTCAAACATATCATGAAACTGGGTATGTTTTGTCTGCCCGCTCTGGGATCGCCTGAGCGGGCATTTTTTTGCCTTATTTTTGAGTGTGGCTGGCAAGAATACCATTGGGTGAAGTTGAATATATTGATTCATAACTGAAATAAAAAAAGCCCCGGCGGTTGCCAGGGCTTGATCGCTTTGAGTTAATGATTACTCAACAGGTTGCGGACGCGCAGGGGCGGCAGAGGCATGATGCGTCGCCGTATGACCACCTGCGGCACCTTTACCTTCGAAGGCAAAGGCTGGACGCTGCCAATCACTGTGGCGCGGCGCTTCCGGAACATATTCCGGTGCCGGAGCACGTGTCATCGGCGCGGTAGCGTGGTTATGCTCTACGACTACCTCGGCTTCAACAGGGGCTACTGTTTCAACCTCTGCTGCAACTTCAGCGACCACAGGCGCGGCAGGTTGAGCAACGACTTCAGGTTCGGCAATCACAACCTCGGCAGTTTCGGCAACTTCTTCAATATCAGCCGTCTCTTCCTGCGGTTCAACCACTGGTTCTGCGTGCTCTGCAACTTCCTGCGCTACGGCAACATCAGCTTCGGCAATCACCTGCGGCTGTTCAGTTACTGCAGCGGCAATCACTTCAGGATGCGTCGTTTCAACCACTTGCGGTTCGGCAACCTGAACAGGTGCTTCTACGACTTCAGTTACTTTTTCAACAACCGGCGCGGCAATGACTGGCTCCACAGCGGCGGCGACAGGGACTTCAGTCACCATCGGCTGAACCTGTACTTCTTCCTGCTCGCGTTGTTCTTCAACCTGTACATCTTGCGGACGTACAACCGGGTAGCGGATCCAGACTTTGCCAGAGGCCAGTTCCGGAGATGCGCACGCTACAGTTAACGGCATTGGTGACTGAACCGGATAACGCTCGTCACGATAGCGGCGACGACGCTGGCCACTTACGCGCAGGTGACGAGGCGAACGACGAGAACGACGTGGCATGCCACCGTTGTCACGGTTATCGGCATTGTTCTCTTCTTGCTGTTCCGGCGCAGTTTGCGCAACCACAGGCAGCGGAACTTTTACCAGTTCAGTTCGCTGGGCAGGCGTTTCCTGCATAACAGGCTCGGCAGCGACGGTTTCTTCAACCACCGGTGCGACTACAACTTCTTCAGCAACGCTTTGCTCGTAACGCACTTTTTGGTTCAGTTGACGCTGTTTACGACGTGGTTGAACCGGACGTACACGTTCTTCCTGGTCGGTTTCCTGAACAGATGGCTCTTCAACATTCAGCGCTTTAGCTTCTTGTTGCACCTGACGTTTATCGTCGTTACGGCGACGGCTACGTTCACGACGCGGTGCTTGCTGCTCGTCAGTGGTGCGTGCTTTTTCAGTTACATCGGTCTGCTGACGGTTCTCACGAGCCTCGGCAGTCTGCTGCTGTGCCTGGCGACGATTACGACGGTTTTCTTCGCGATTATCGCTGCCCTCTGTACGCTCACTACGTGTATCGCGGCGTTCATTACGGTCACGGCGGTTGTTCTGGCGAGGCTTACGGCGATCCTGTTGGCGCTCCGGTTTTGCTTCTGCTTTCGACGCGGGTTGCTCGGCCGGTTTGGTTTCTTCGCCGCCGCTGAACAACGATTTCAGTGCGTTGAAAAGACGGCTCAACAGGCCTGGTTGTGCTGGAGCAGCAGGCGTTGTCGGCGCAGCTTTCGGTGCTGGGGCTGCTGCCGGTGCTACAGTTTCAGCCGGGGTTGGCGCTGGTGGAACATCCGGCATGGCGAAGGTTGCCAGTGCAGGTTGTTCCGGGCGTTTACGTTCAGGGAATTCTTCCTCAGAAGGTAATGCCATCGCTTCTTCATGCAGTTTTGGCAGCATGTAGCTTAAGGTCGGCGTCTCTTCTCCTTTACGCACGCGCAGCACGTGGTAGTGCGGAGTTTCCATCTGATCGTTTGGTACAATCACGCAGCGCACGCCGTCCTGACGGGTTTCAATTGCATTCACCGCAGAACGTTTTTCGTTCAGCAGGTAAGAAGCAATGGGGACAGGAACAATAGCGTGGACTTCCTGAGTGTTCTCTTTCAGGGCTTCTTCTTCAATCAGACGCAGAATAGAGAGCGACAGGGATTCGTTGTCACGCACGGTGCCAGTACCGGAGCAACGCGGGCAGACGTGATGGCTGGATTCACCCAGCGATGGGCTAAGGCGCTGACGGGACATCTCAAGCAGGCCGAAGCGAGAAATATGGCTGATTTGAATACGCGCACGATCCTGACGCACCGCTTCACGCAGACGGTTTTCTACCGCACGCTGGTGGCGTACTGGCGTCATGTCAATAAAGTCGATAACAATCAGGCCGCCGAGGTCACGCAGACGCAACTGACGAGCAATCTCATCAGCAGCTTCCAGGTTAGTGTTAAACGCGGTTTCTTCGATATCACCGCCGCGGGTTGCGCGTGCGGAGTTGATGTCGATGGCGGTTAACGCTTCGGTGCTGTCGATAACAATAGAACCACCGGACGGCAGACGAACTTCACGCTGGAAAGCGGACTCGATCTGCGATTCAATCTGGTAGTGGCTGAACAGTGGAATTTCACCCGTGTACAGTTTGATTTTGCTGCTGAAATCCGGGCGGCCCAACGCGGCGATATGCTGACGCGCCAGTTCGAGCACTTTCGGGTTATCAATAAGGATTTCACCTATGTCCTGACGCAGGTAGTCGCGGAAAGCGCGAACGATAACGTTGCTTTCCTGGTGAATCAGGAACGGAGCAGGGCGGCTTTCAGCGGCTTTTTTGATCGCTTCCCAGTGTTTCAGACGGAAGCTCAGATCCCACTGGAGCGCCTCGGCAGATTTGCCGACGCCAGCAGTACGCACGATAAGCCCCATGCCTTCAGGCAGTTCAAGGCTTGCCAGTGCTTCTTTTAATTCGGTACGGTCGTCGCCTTCGATACGGCGAGAAATGCCACCCGCGCGCGGGTTGTTCGGCATCAGAACCAGATAGCTACCCGCCAGGCTGATAAAGGTGGTCAGTGCTGCGCCTTTGTTACCGCGCTCTTCTTTATCGATCTGAACAATGACCTCCTGACCTTCACGCAACACATCTTTAATGTTGGGGCGGCCATGAGCACTGTAGTTAGCAGGGAAATATTCGCGGGCAATTTCTTTTAGTGGGAGGAAACCGTGACGTTCAGCGCCGTAATCAACAAAAGCAGCTTCCAGACTCGGTTCAATGCGGGTGATTTTACCTTTGTAGATGTTCGCCTTTTTCTGTTCATGCCCTGGACTTTCGATATCCAGATCATACAGACGCTGCCCATCTACAAGGGCAACGCGCAACTCTTCCTGCTGAGTTGCGTTGATTAACATTCTTTTCATCGTAACTTACTCATTATTCTTACATTGACGACTAAGCTGCGGGCAAAGTAACGCCTTTCCGGGTGTGAACCGATGGCCTCGTGTCTAGTCGCGTCGCCAACCTCACGGTTATCGTCAGCTCAAAGAGGCGCAGAGTGTCGGTTGCCCGTTTTTCATGCGGAAAAACAGCGCAATTATCAGAGAAACAGACTGGGTATTACTCTCCAGAAATATTTCCATCTACCGGTAAGGACTGCAACCCGCAGCCCGCTAACTGCCTGAAAGATCAATACGTCTTACGCCATTGCTGCGTTGATGATCGGTCGGGCAAAATGGGTTATTCCGTAAAATTTCTTGTTTTAACAAGGTTGGACACGGAAACGTTCTCATTATTCCACTGCAAGCCTTGTTATAGCAAGATGACTTTTACCATTTATCACCCACTTACTCACAGTTTTTTCACTTCTTGCTGGTGATTGGTTTAATAACCAGCAATTAAGTGATTGCGCTGGGAAGTAATAAGGTGCAGAACTAAATATAAGCATAGAAAAATGAGTGGCGCGAATCCTGCTGGCTATTTAGAATCGCCCACCATGAAAACAGAGACTCCATCCGTAAAAATTGTTGCTATTACCGCTGATGAAGCGGGGCAACGTATCGACAACTTTTTGCGTACCCAATTGAAAGGCGTACCAAAAAGTATGATCTACCGTATTTTGCGTAAAGGCGAAGTACGGGTGAACAAAAAACGTATTAAGCCTGAATATAAACTCGAAGCTGGCGATGAAGTGCGTATTCCGCCAGTTCGCGTTGCTGAACGGGAAGAAGACGCGGTTTCGCCGCATCTGCAAAAAGTCGCTGCGCTGGCGGATGTCATCTTATATGAAGATGATCATATCCTAGTGTTGAATAAACCGTCTGGCACAGCAGTACATGGCGGCAGTGGTTTAAGTTTCGGCGTTATTGAAGGACTGAGGGCGTTGCGCCCGGAAGCGCGGTTCCTTGAACTGGTGCATCGACTCGACCGGGACACCTCTGGTGTACTGCTGGTAGCGAAAAAACGCTCGGCGTTACGTTCTCTACATGAGCAATTACGTGAAAAAGGTATGCAAAAAGATTACCTGGCGCTGGTGCGCGGTCAGTGGCAGTCACACGTGAAAAGCGTGCAAGCGCCGTTGCTGAAAAACATTCTGCAAAGCGGCGAGCGTATTGTGCGTGTGAGCCAGGAGGGTAAGCCGTCAGAAACGCGCTTCAAAGTGGAAGAACGCTATGCGTTTGCCACGCTGGTGCGTTGTAGCCCGGTGACCGGTCGTACACACCAGATCCGTGTGCATACGCAATACGCTGGTCATCCGATTGCCTTTGATGATCGTTACGGCGACCGCGAATTTGATAAACAACTCACTGAAGCGGGAACGGGATTAAATCGTTTATTCCTGCACGCCGCGGCGTTGAAGTTTACCCATCCGGGAACGGGTGAGGTGATGCGTATCGAAGCGCCGATGGATGATGGTTTGAAGCGTTGTTTGCAGAAACTGCGTAATACGCGTTAATGCGAGCATATAAATCAGATAGTAGGCGGTAGGCCTGATAAGGCGTTTACGCCGCATCAGGCAGTCAGCACCAATTGCCGGATGCGGCGTAAACGCGTCCGGCCCATAAAATTATCCCATCAGCGGGTTTTTCCCTTCCCGACGTAACATCTGACAGAGCGCAATAAGCGGCAAACCAACCAGCGTGTTAGGGTCACGCCCTTCTAAACGCTCGAATAGCGTAATGCCAAAGCCTTCACTCTTAAAGCTACCTGCACAGTGCAGGGGATGCTCCTTACGCACGTAATTATCAATCTCCGCCTCGCTCAGATGACGGAAATGGACGTCAAATGGTTCCACTTCTGTTTGCAGATGTCCGTTGGCGGAATTATACAATGCCAGCCCGGTATAAAAGGTGACAATATTGCCGCTGGCTTTGCGTAATTGCAGGCGCGCATTTTCTTCCGTTAACGGTTTACCGGTGATTTCACCGTCAAGAACACACACCTGGTCAGAACCAATAATTAAATGGTCTGGATAACGTGATGCTAAGGATTGCGCTTTTTCTTGCGCCAGTCGAAGCACCAGTTGGCGAGGTGATTCATCGCTATGCGGGGTTTCGTCGACCTCCGGCGCGGCACATTCGAAAGAGATTTGCAGTTTTTCAAGTAGAGCGCGGCGCCAGGGCGAGGTGGAGGCTAAAATAAGTTTAGACATATTTTTTTCCATCAGATATAGCGTATTGATGATAGCCATTTTAAACTATGCGCTTCGTTTTGCAGGTTGATGTTCGTTGTCAGCACTGAACGAAAATAAAGCAGTAACCCGCAATGTGTGCGAATTATTGGCAAAAGGCAACCACAGGCTGCCTTTTTCTTTGACTCTATGACGTTACAAAGTTAATATGCGCGCCCTATGCAAAAGGTAAAATTACCCCTGACTCTCGATCCGGTTCGTACGGCTCAAAAACGCCTTGATTACCAGGGTATTTATACTCCTGATCAGGTTGAGCGCGTCGCTGAATCTGTAGTCAGTGTGGACAGTGATGTGGAATGCTCCATGTCGTTCGCTATCGATAACCAACGTCTCGCAGTGTTAAACGGCGATGCGAAGGTGACGGTAACGCTCGAGTGTCAGCGTTGCGGGAAGCCGTTTTCTCATCAGGTCTACACAACGTATTGTTTTAGTCCTGTGCGTTCAGACGAACAGGCTGAAGCACTGCCGGAAACGTATGAACCGATTGAGGTTAACGAATTCGGTGAAATCGATCTGCTTGCAATGGTTGAAGATGAAATCATCCTCGCCTTGCCGGTAGTTCCGGTGCATGATTCTGAACACTGTGAAGTGTCCGAAGCGGACATGGTCTTTGGTGAATTGCCTGATGAAGCGCAAAAACCAAACCCATTTGCCGTATTAGCCAGCTTAAAGCGTAAGTAATTGGTGCTCCCCGTTGGATCGGGGATAAACCGTAATTGAGGAGTAAGGTCCATGGCCGTACAACAGAATAAACCAACCCGTTCCAAACGTGGCATGCGTCGTTCCCATGACGCGCTGACCGCAGTCACCAGCCTGTCTGTAGACAAAACTTCTGGTGAAAAACACCTGCGTCACCACATCACTGCCGACGGTTACTACCGCGGCCGCAAGGTCATCGCTAAGTAATCACGCGTCTGCGTGATGAAGCTTAGTGAGGATTTTCCCCAGGTAACTGGGGAAAGACCAAACCGGGCGGCGACGATACCTTGACACGTCTAACCCTGGCGTTAGATGTCATGGGGGGCGATTTTGGCCCTTCTGTGACAGTGCCTGCAGCTTTGCAGGCACTGAACTCTAATTCGCAACTCACTCTTCTTTTAGTCGGTAATCCCGACGCCATCACGCCATTACTTGCTAAAGCTGACTTCGAACAACGTTCGCGTTTGCAGATTATCCCTGCGCAGTCAGTTATCGCCAGTGATGCCCGGCCTTCGCAAGCTATCCGCGGCAGTCGTGGTAGCTCAATGCGCGTGGCTTTGGAACTGGTGAAAGAGGGGCGAGCGCAGGCCTGTGTCAGTGCCGGTAATACCGGGGCGCTGATGGGACTGGCAAAATTATTGCTCAAACCCCTGGAGGGGATTGAGCGTCCGGCGTTGGTGACGGTGTTACCGCATCAGCAAAAGGGCAAAACGGTGGTTCTCGATTTAGGGGCCAACGTCGATTGTGATAGCACAATGTTGGTGCAATTCGCCATTATGGGCTCTGTTTTGGCAGAAGAGGTGGTGGAAATCCCTAACCCTCGCGTGGCGTTGCTCAATATTGGTGAAGAAGAAGTAAAGGGTCTCGACAGTATTCGGGACGCCTCAGCTGTGCTTAAAACAATCCCTTCTGTCAATTATATCGGCTATCTTGAAGCCAATGAGTTATTAACTGGCAAGACAGATGTGTTGGTCTGTGACGGTTTTACAGGAAATGTCACATTAAAGACGATGGAAGGTGTTGTCAGGATGTTCCTTTCTCTGCTGAAATCCCAGGGAGAAGGGAAAAAACGGTCGTGGTGGCTACTGTTATTAAAGCGTTGGCTACAAAAGAGCCTGACGAGGCGATTCAGTCACCTCAACCCCGACCAGTATAACGGAGCCTGTCTGTTAGGATTGCGCGGCACGGTGATAAAAAGTCATGGTGCGGCCAATCAGCGAGCTTTTGCGGTCGCGATTGAACAGGCAGTGCAGGCGGTGCAGCGACAAGTTCCTCAGCGAATTGCCGCTCGCCTGAAATCTGTATACCCAGCTGGTTTTGAGCTGCTGGACGGTGGCAAAAGCGGAACTCTGCGGTAGCAGGACGCTGCCAGCGAACTCGCAGTTTGCAAGTGACGGTATATAACCGAAAAGTGACTGAGCGTACATGTATACGAAGATTATTGGTACTGGCAGCTATCTGCCCGAACAAGTGCGGACAAACGCCGATCTGGAAAAAATGGTGGATACCTCTGACGAGTGGATTGTTACTCGTACTGGCATCCGTGAACGTCATATTGCTGCACCAAACGAAACCGTTTCTACCATGGGCTTCGAAGCGGCGACACGTGCAATTGAAATGGCGGGGATCGACAAAGACCAGATTGGCCTGATTGTTGTGGCAACGACTTCTGCCACGCACGCCTTCCCGAGCGCAGCATGTCAGATTCAAAGCATGTTGGGCATTAAAGGTTGCCCGGCGTTTGACGTTGCCGCAGCCTGTGCAGGTTTCACCTACGCCCTGAGCGTAGCTGATCAATATGTGAAATCTGGTGCGGTGAAGTATGCTCTGGTCGTCGGTTCCGATGTACTGGCGCGCACCTGCGATCCAACAGATCGCGGGACCATTATCATTTTTGGTGATGGTGCGGGCGCTGCGGTGCTGGCCGCCTCTGAAGAGCCAGGAATTATCTCCACCCATCTGCATGCCGACGGCAGCTATGGTGAATTGCTGACGCTGCCTAACGCTGACCGTGTGAATCCAGAGAATTCAATTCATCTGACTATGGCAGGCAACGAAGTCTTCAAGGTCGCGGTAACTGAGCTTGCGCACATCGTTGATGAGACGCTGGCGGCGAATAATCTTGACCGTTCTCAACTGGACTGGCTGGTTCCGCATCAGGCGAACCTGCGTATTATCAGCGCAACGGCGAAAAAACTCGGCATGTCGATGGACAATGTCGTCGTGACTCTGGATCGCCACGGTAATACCTCTGCTGCTTCTGTGCCTTGTGCACTTGATGAAGCGGTACGCGATGGGCGTATTAAGCTTGGTCAGTTGGTCCTGCTTGAAGCCTTTGGCGGTGGGTTTACCTGGGGCTCCGCGCTGGTTCGTTTCTAGGATAAGGATTTAAAGATGACGCAATTTGCATTTGTGTTCCCTGGACAGGGTTCTCAAACCGTTGGAATGCTGGCTGATATGGCGGCGAGCTATCCCATTGTTGAAGAAACGTTTGCTGAAGCTTCTGCAGCGCTGGGCTACGACCTGTGGGCGCTGACCCAGCAGGGGCCAGCCGAAGAACTGAATAAAACCTGGCAAACCCAGCCAGCACTGTTAGCTGCATCTGTTGCGCTGTATCGCGTATGGCAGCAGCAAGGCGGCAAAGCTCCAGCAATGATGGCTGGTCACAGCCTGGGCGAATACTCCGCGCTGGTTTGTGCTGGTGTGATTGATTTTGCTGATGCGGTGCGTCTGGTTGAGATGCGCGGCAAGTTCATGCAGGAAGCTGTACCGGAAGGGACTGGCGCAATGGCGGCAATCATCGGTCTGGATGATGCGTCTATTGCTAAGGCTTGTGAAGAAGCAGCGGAAGGCCAGGTGGTTTCTCCGGTAAACTTCAACTCTCCGGGCCAGGTGGTTATTGCCGGTCATAAAGAAGCGGTTGAGCGTGCAGGTGCTGCCTGTAAAGCTGCTGGCGCAAAACGTGCGTTGCCGTTGCCAGTGAGCGTTCCGTCTCATTGTGCGTTGATGAAACCGGCTGCCGACAAGCTGGCTGTTGAATTAGCAAAAATCACTTTTAACGCCCCAACCGTTCCGGTTGTGAACAACGTTGATGTGAAATGCGAAACCAATGGTGATGCCATCCGTGATGCCCTGGTGCGCCAGCTTTATAACCCAGTTCAGTGGACGAAGTCCGTTGAATATATGGCAACGCAAGGCGTAGAACATCTTTATGAAGTCGGCCCGGGCAAAGTGCTTACTGGCCTGACAAAACGCATTGTCGACACCCTGACCGCCTCGGCGCTGAATGAACCTTCAGCGATGGCAGCGGCGCTCGAGCTTTAAAAGAGGAAAATCATGAATTTTGAAGGAAAAATCGCACTGGTAACCGGTGCAAGCCGTGGGATTGGCCGCGCAATTGCTGAAACGCTCGCAGCCCGTGGTGCGAAAGTTATCGGCACTGCGACCAGTGAAAGCGGCGCTCAGGCGATCAGTGATTATTTAGGTGCTAACGGTAAAGGTCTGATGTTGAATGTGACCGACCCGGCATCTATCGAATCTGTTCTGGAAAAAATTCGCGCAGAATTTGGTGAAGTCGATATCCTGGTCAATAATGCCGGTATCACTCGTGATAACCTGTTAATGCGAATGAAAGATGATGAGTGGAACGATATTATCGAAACCAACCTTTCATCTGTTTTCCGTCTGTCAAAAGCGGTAATGCGCGCTATGATGAAAAAGCGTCATGGTCGTATTATCACTATCGGTTCTGTGGTTGGTACCATGGGAAATGGCGGTCAGGCCAACTACGCTGCGGCGAAAGCGGGCTTGATCGGCTTCAGTAAATCACTGGCGCGCGAAGTTGCGTCACGCGGTATTACTGTAAACGTTGTTGCTCCGGGCTTTATTGAAACGGACATGACACGTGCGCTGAGCGATGACCAGCGTGCGGGTATCCTGGCGCAGGTTCCTGCGGGTCGCCTTGGCGGCGCACAGGAAATCGCCAACGCGGTTGCATTCCTGGCATCCGACGAAGCAGCTTACATCACGGGTGAAACTTTGCATGTGAACGGCGGGATGTACATGGTCTGACCGCGAATTGCACAAAATGCTCATGTTGCGCGCAGTCTGCGTGGTTATGAGTAATAATTAGTGCAAAATGATTTGCGTTGTTGGGGGGTATGGCCTCAAAATAGCGTAAAATCGTGGTAAGACCTGCCGGGATTTAGTTGCAAATTTTTCAACATTTTATACACTACGAAAACCATCGCGAAAGCGAGTTTTGATAGGAAATTTAAGAGTATGAGCACTATCGAAGAACGCGTTAAGAAAATTATCGGCGAACAGCTGGGCGTTAAGCAGGAAGAAGTTACCAACAATGCTTCTTTCGTTGAAGACCTGGGCGCGGATTCTCTTGACACCGTTGAGCTGGTAATGGCTCTGGAAGAAGAGTTTGATACTGAGATTCCGGACGAAGAAGCTGAGAAAATCACCACCGTTCAGGCTGCCATTGATTACATCAACGGCCACCAGGCGTAAGTGAACATCTCCAGGCGGTCGTTCGACCGCCTGAGTTTTATCTTTTTGTCCCACTAGAATCATTTTTTTCCCTCCCTGGAGGACAAACGTGTCTAAGCGTCGTGTAGTTGTGACCGGACTGGGCATGTTGTCTCCTGTCGGCAATACCGTAGAGTCTACCTGGAAAGCTCTGCTTGCCGGTCAGAGTGGCATCAGCCTAATCGACCATTTCGATACTAGCGCCTATGCAACGAAATTTGCTGGCTTAGTAAAGGATTTTAACTGTGAGGACATTATCTCGCGCAAAGAACAGCGCAAGATGGATGCCTTCATTCAATATGGAATTGTCGCTGGCGTTCAGGCCATGCAGGATTCTGGCCTTGAAATAACGGAAGAGAACGCAACCCGCATTGGTGCCGCAATTGGCTCCGGGATTGGCGGCCTCGGACTGATCGAAGAAAACCACACATCTCTGATGAACGGTGGTCCACGTAAGATCAGCCCATTCTTCGTTCCGTCAACGATTGTGAACATGGTGGCAGGTCACCTGACTATCATGTATGGCCTGCGTGGCCCAAGCATCTCTATCGCGACCGCCTGTACGTCTGGCGTGCATAACATTGGCCATGCTGCGCGTATTATCGCGTATGGCGATGCTGACGTGATGGTTGCAGGTGGCGCAGAGAAAGCCAGTACGCCGCTGGGCGTTGGTGGTTTCGGCGCGGCACGTGCATTATCTACCCGCAATGATAACCCGCAAGCGGCCAGCCGCCCGTGGGATAAAGAGCGTGATGGTTTCGTACTGGGCGATGGCGCCGGTATGCTGGTGCTCGAAGAGTACGAACACGCAAAAAAACGCGGTGCGAAAATTTACGCTGAACTTGTCGGCTTTGGTATGAGCAGCGATGCCTACCATATGACGTCGCCGCCGGAAAATGGCGCAGGCGCAGCACTGGCAATGGCGAATGCTTTGCGTGATGCAGGCATTGAAGCGAGCCAGATTGGCTACGTTAACGCGCACGGTACTTCAACGCCAGCAGGCGATAAGGCCGAAGCGCAGGCAGTGAAAACCATCTTCGGTGAAGCTGCAAGCCGTGTGCTGGTAAGTTCCACGAAATCCATGACTGGTCACCTGTTAGGTGCAGCGGGTGCAGTAGAGTCTATCTACTCCATCCTGGCCCTGCGCGATCAGGCTGTTCCGCCGACCATCAACCTGGATAACCCGGATGAAGGCTGCGACCTGGATTTTGTGCCGCATGAAGCGCGCCAGGTAAGCGGAATGGAGTACACACTGTGTAACTCCTTCGGCTTCGGTGGCACCAATGGCTCTTTGATCTTTAAAAAGATCTAATCTGCCATTTTTCACCATTATAAAAGGTCCGCTTGCGGGCCTTTTTTCTTAGGTTTTATTCAGACTTGTTCCGTAGAGAACATGCTGCCACACTAACAATCCTCTGATAAGGAGCCGGTATGTTCTTAATTAACGGTCATAAACAGGATTCGCTGGCAGCGAGCGATCGGGCTACGCAATTTGGCGATGGCTGTTTCACCACAGCCAGAATTATCGACGGAAAAGTCAGCTTATTATCCGCTCACATCACGAGGCTACAGGAAGCCTGTCAGCGCTTAATGATCACCTGTGACTTCTGGTGCCAGCTTGAGCAAGAGATGAAAATTCTGGCGGCAGAGCAGCAGAATGGTGTGCTGAAAGTGGTGATCAGTCGCGGCAGTGGCGGGCGAGGGTACAGCGCATTGAACAGTGGCCCGGCAACGCGGATGCTTTCAGTCACGGCTTATCCAGCACATTACGACCGTTTGCGTAACGAGGGGATGACGCTGGCGCTAAGCCCGGTGCGGCTGGGGCGCAATCCTCATCTTGCAGGTATTAAACATCTGAATCGCCTTGAGCAAGTACTGATCCGCTCTCATCTTGAGCAGACAAACGCTGATGAGGCGCTGGTTCTTGACAGCGAAGGGTGGGTTACGGAATGCTGTGCGGCTAATTTGTTCTGGCGCAAGAACAACGTAGTTTATACGCCGCGTCTGGATCAGGCTGGTGTCAACGGCGTTATGCGACAATTCTGTATTCGTTTACTGGCACAATCCTCTTATCAGGTTGTCGAAGTGCAAGCCACACTGGAAGAAGTGATGCAGGCGGATGAGATGATAGTTTGTAATGCGCTAATGCCGATTATCCCTGTACGCGCTTGTGACGATGTCTCCTTTTCGTCAACAACGCTATATGAATATTTAGCCCCACTTTGTGAGCACCCGAATTAGTCATGAAAAAAGTGTTATTGATTGTCTTGTTATTGCTGGTGGTACTGGGTATCGCCGCTGGTGTGGGCGTCTGGAAAGTTCGCCACCTTGCTGACAGCAAATTACTTATTAAAGAAGAGACTATATTTACCTTGAAACCGGGGACCGGGCGACGGGGGCTCGGTGAACAACTTTATGCCGATAAGATCATCAATCGCCCACGTGTATTTCAATGGTTGCTGCGTATCGAGCCGGATCTTTCTCATTTCAAAGCCGGTACTTACCGTTTTACACCACAGATGACCGTGCGCGAGATGCTGAAATTGCTGGAAAGCGGTAAAGAAGCGCAGTTCCCGCTACGCCTGGTGGAAGGGATGCGTCTGAGCGATTACCTCAAACAATTGCGTGAGGCACCGTATGTTAAGCACACGTTGAGCGACGATAAATACGCCACCGTGGCACAGGCGCTGGAGCTGGAAAACCCGGAGTGGATTGAAGGCTGGTTCTGGCCAGATACCTGGATGTATACCGCCAATACCACTGATGTCGCGTTACTCAAACGAGCGCACAAGAAAATGGTGAAAGCGGTCGATAGCGCCTGGGAAGGTCGTGCAGATGGGCTGCCCTATAAAGATAAAAACCAACTGGTGACCATGGCGTCGATTATCGAAAAAGAAACGGCCGTTGCCAGTGAACGCGATCAGGTTGCCTCGGTATTTATCAACCGTTTACGTATTGGCATGCGTCTGCAGACCGACCCGACGGTGATTTACGGGATGGGAGAGCGTTATAATGGCAAGCTTTCCCGTGCAGATCTGGAAGCACCAACAGCGTATAACACTTATACCATTACCGGTCTGCCGCCAGGCGCAATTGCAACGCCGGGGGCGGATTCGCTGAAGGCTGCTGCGCATCCGGCAAAAACGTCGTATCTCTATTTTGTGGCCGATGGTAAAGGCGGTCACACGTTTAATACCAATCTTGCCAGTCATAACAAGTCTGTGCAGGATTATCTGAAAGTGCTTAAGGAAAAAAATGCGCAGTAAGTATATCGTCATTGAAGGGCTGGAAGGTGCAGGCAAAACTACCGCGCGTAACGTGGTGGTCGAGACGCTTGAGCAACTGGGTATCCGTGACATGGTTTTCACTCGGGAACCTGGCGGCACGCAACTTGCCGAAAAGTTAAGAAGCCTGGTGCTGGATATCAAATCGGTAGGCGATGAAGTCATTACCGATAAAGCCGAAGTGCTGATGTTTTATGCCGCGCGCGTTCAGTTGGTCGAGACTGTCATCAAACCCGCGCTGGCTAATGGAACCTGGGTGATTGGCGATCGCCACGATCTCTCCACTCAGGCGTATCAGGGCGGTGGCCGTGGTATTGACCAGCATATGCTGGCAACGTTACGTGATGCCGTTCTTGGGGATTTTCGCCCTGACTTAACGCTCTATCTCGATGTTACCCCAGAAGTCGGCCTTAAGCGCGCACGTGCGCGTGGCGAGCTGGATCGCATTGAGCAAGAGTCTTTTGATTTCTTTAATCGTACCCGCGCCCGCTACCTGGAACTGGCCGCACAAGATAAAAGCATTCATACCATTGATGCTACCCAGCCGCTGGAAGCCGTTATGGACGCGATTCGCACCACCGTGACTCACTGGGTTAAGGAGCAGGACGCATGAGATGGTATCCATGGTTACGACCTGATTTCGAAAAACTGGTAGCCAGCTATCAGGCCGGAAGGGGTCACCATGCGCTACTGATTCAGGCGTTACCCGGTATGGGCGATGATGCCTTAATCTATGCTCTGAGCCGTTATTTACTTTGCCAACAACCGCAGGGCCACAAAAGCTGTGGTCACTGTCGTGGATGCCAGTTGATGCAGGCGGGGACACATCCCGATTATTACACTCTTGCACCTGAAAAAGGAAAGAACGCGCTGGGCATTGATGCTGTGCGTGAAGTCACTGAAAAATTGAATGAGCACGCACGCTTAGGCGGTGCAAAAGTTGTCTGGGTCACCGATGCCGCCTTGCTGACTGATGCTGCTGCTAATGCCTTGCTGAAAACTCTGGAAGAGCCGCCAGCGGAAACCTGGTTTTTCCTCGCTACACGAGAAATTGAACGCTTACTGGCCACACTGCGCAGCCGTTGTCGCTTGCATTACCTTGCACCACCGCCAGAACAGTACGCGGTGAGCTGGCTTGCGCGTGAAGTGACAATGTCACCAGAGGCCATACTCACCGCATTGCGCCTGAGCGCCGGTTCGCCTGGTGCGGCGTTGGTGTTGTTTCAGGGAGATACCTGGCAGGCACGTGAGACTCTTTGTCAGGCGTTGGCACATAGCGTGCAATCTGGCGACTGGTATTCGATGTTGTCGGCACTTAATCACGAACAAGCTCCGGCGCGTTTACATTGGCTGGCAACTTTGTTGATGGATGCGCTCAAACGCCATTATGACGCCTCACATGTCACCAATGTTGATGTTCCTGGCGTTGTCGCCGCGCTGGCAAACCAGCTTTCTCCCTCTCGCCTGCAGGCTATACTGGGGGATGTTTGCCAAAGTCGTGAACAGTTAATTTCTGTCACAGGCGTAAACCGCGAGCTTCTCATCACCGATCTTTTACTGCGTATTGAGCATTACCTGCAACCGGGCGTTGTGTTACCGGTTCCTCATCTTTAAGAGAGACATTATGTTTTTAGTCGACTCACACTGCCATCTTGATGGTCTGAATTATGAATCTTTGCATAAGGACGTGGATGACGTTCTGGCGAAAGCCGCCGCGCGCGATGTGAAATTTTGTCTGGCGGTTGCCACGACATTACCGGGTTACTTGCATATGCGAGATCTGGTAGGCGAACGTGACAACGTTGCATTTTCTTGCGGTGTACATCCGCTCAACCAGAACGATCCCTACGATGTGGAAGATTTACGCCGCCTGGCGGCAGAAGAGGGGGTTGTTGCGCTGGGTGAAACCGGGCTGGATTATTATTACACGCCGGAAACTAAAGTGCGTCAGCAAGAGTCCTTTATTCACCATATCCAGATTGGCCGCGAACTGAACAAACCGGTTATCGTTCATACGCGCGATGCCCGTGCCGATACGCTGGCAATTCTGCGCGAAGAAAGAGTGACGGATTGCGGTGGCGTACTACACTGTTTTACAGAGGACAGAGAAACAGCGGGCAAGTTACTGGATCTCGGATTTTACATCTCCTTCTCCGGCATTGTGACCTTCCGAAATGCGGAACAGCTACGCGATGCCGCGCGCTATGTGCCTCTGGATCGGTTGTTGGTCGAAACTGACTCACCTTATCTGGCACCCGTACCGCATCGAGGAAAAGAGAATCAACCTGCGATGGTTCGTGACGTTGCAGAATACATGGCTGTGTTGAAAGGTGTTGCCGTTGAAGAACTGGCGCAGGTAACCACCGATAACTTCGCCCGTCTGTTTCACATCGACGCTTCCCGCCTTCAATCCATCTGTTGAATGAATTTTTTTTAAGCTCGTAATTAATGGGTAAAACGAGTAAAGTTCACCGCCGCAAATTGGGCGGTGGATAACCACGTTTGAAATATCTTGACATATGTTTTGTCAAAATGTGCAACTTCTCTCATGACCAGAAGTTGAAACGTGATAACCGTCAAACAAATCAACATTGAATTATTTTACTCTGTGTAATAAATAAGGGGCGCTTAGATGCCCTGTATACGGTAAGGCTCTCCCCCCTTGCCACGCGTGAGAACGTTAAAAAAGCACCCATACTCAGGAGCACTCTCAATTATGTTTAAGAATGCATTTGCTAACCTGCAAAAGGTCGGTAAATCGCTGATGCTGCCGGTATCCGTACTGCCTATCGCAGGTATTCTGCTGGGCGTCGGTTCCGCGAATTTCAGCTGGCTACCCGCCGTTGTATCGCATGTTATGGCAGAAGCAGGCGGTTCCGTCTTTGCAAACATGCCACTGATTTTTGCGATTGGTGTTGCCCTCGGCTTTACCAATAACGATGGCGTATCTGCGCTGGCCGCAGTTGTTGCCTATGGCATCATGGTAAAAACCATGGCCGTGGTTGCGCCGCTGGTACTGCATTTACCTGCTGAAGAAATTGCCGCTAAACATCTGGCGGATACAGGCGTACTCGGGGGGATCATCTCCGGTGCGATTGCAGCGTACATGTTTAACCGTTTCTACCGTATTAAGCTGCCTGAGTATCTTGGCTTCTTTGCCGGTAAACGCTTTGTGCCGATCATTTCTGGCCTGGCTGCCATCTTTACTGGCGTTGTGCTGTCCTTCATTTGGCCGCCAATTGGTTCCGCAATTCAGACCTTCTCCCAGTGGGCTGCTTACCAGAACCCGGTAGTTGCGTTTGGTATCTACGGCTTCATCGAACGCTGCCTGGTACCGTTTGGTCTGCACCACATCTGGAACGTACCTTTCCAGATGCAGATTGGTGAATACACCAATGCCGCAGGTCAGGTGTTCCACGGCGATATTCCGCGTTATATGGCGGGTGACCCGACTGCGGGTAAACTGTCTGGCGGCTTCCTGTTCAAAATGTACGGTCTGCCGGCTGCCGCGATTGCTATCTGGCACTCTGCTAAACCAGAAAACCGCGCTAAAGTGGGCGGTATCATGATCTCCGCGGCACTGACCTCGTTCCTGACCGGTATCACCGAACCGATCGAGTTCTCCTTCATGTTCGTTGCGCCGATCCTGTACATCATCCACGCGATTTTGGCAGGTCTGGCATTCCCAATCTGTATTCTGCTGGGGATGCGTGACGGTACTTCGTTCTCGCACGGTCTGATTGACTTTATCGTACTGTCTGGTAACAGCAGCAAGCTGTGGCTGTTCCCGATTGTCGGTATCGGTTATGCGATTGTTTACTACACTATCTTCCGCGTGCTGATTAAAGCTCTGGATCTGAAAACGCCGGGCCGTGAAGACGCAACTGAAGATGCGAAAGCAACCGGTACTAGCGAAATGGCACCGGCTCTGGTTGCCGCATTTGGCGGTAAAGAAAACATCACTAACCTCGACGCATGTATTACCCGTTTGCGCGTCAGCGTTGCTGATGTGTCCAAAGTGGATCAGGCTGGCCTGAAAAAACTGGGCGCAGCGGGCGTAGTGGTTGCTGGTTCTGGTGTTCAGGCGATTTTCGGTACTAAATCCGATAACCTGAAAACTGAAATGGATGAGTACATCCGTAACCACTAATCCGTAAGATGTTGGGGAGACTAAGGCAGCCGAATGGCTGCCTTTTTTACTGGCGTCAATCAGAACGGGTACGTTCCGGTAATGCTGAAATTACGCGGTGCGCTGTAGACGATAGAACCTTCTACGTTGGGATCATAGGTTTTATCGAACAGGTTATTGACGTTCCCCTGTAACGAGAAGTTTTTTGTCACCTGATAACGGGTGAACAGATCAACTGTCGTTTTCGGCGCGAAAGAATAATGCCAACGCAATACAGGCGGGTAACAATGGCGGCTGTGTATCCCTGTTTAATATATAAACTAAAGAGAAATCATGTTTTCGGTTCATTAGCAGGCGGAAATGGGAATAATAGCGATGTATGCGGCAGTAAAGCGATTTTTTGCTTAATAAATCGTGAGTTAAGGTTGAAAGAGCGGGTTTAACTCGACCATACTCTATACTCGCAGTGTGGCGCGGCGTAGCATGGCGCAACGCATGGCTATTATGAAAAAGGAAAATGTCGTGGCAGAAGAAACTATTTTCAGCAAAATTATTCGTCGTGAGATCCCCTCCGATATCGTTTACCAGGATGATCTGGTAACGGCGTTTCGCGATATTTCGCCGCAAGCGCCAACACATATTCTGATCATTCCTAATATCCTCATTCCTACCGTGAATGACGTGTCAACCGAGCATGAGCAGGTGCTGGGGCGCATGATCACCGTGGCGGCAAAAATCGCTGAGCAGGAAGGGATTGCCGAAGATGGTTACCGTTTGATCATGAATACCAACCGTCATGGTGGACAAGAGGTGTACCACATCCATATGCACCTGCTGGGTGGCCGTCCGTTGGGGCCAATGCTGGCGCATAAAGGTCTGTAACGATGAGAAAAGGATGCTTTGGGCTGGTGTCTCTGGCGCTGTTATTGCTGGTGGGTTGTCGCTCACATCCGGAAATTCCGGTGAATGATGAACAATCTCTGGTGATGGAGTCATCACTTCTGGCTGCTGGTATCAGCGCAGAAAAGCCTGTTTTTTCAATGTCTGACATTCAGTCTTCAGCATCCTCGACGCTCTATAACGAAAGGCAAGAACCCGTTACCGTTCATTATCGTTTTTATTGGTATGACGCCAGAGGGCTGGAGATGCATCCTCTGGAAACGCCACGCAGTGTCACGATTCCCGCGCGTTCAGCGGTGACTCTGTACGGCAGCGCCAATTATCTTGGGGCGCACAAAGTCAGACTTTATATTTATTTGTAAGGGGTGAATCTTGATGACAAAAATGAGTCGCTACGCCTTAATCACCGCGCTGGCGATGTTTCTCGCCGGGTGTGTGGGGCCACGTGAACCCGCACCGGTAGAAGAGGTGAAACCTGCGCCGGAGCAACCTGCCGAGCCGCAACAGCCAGTACCCACGGTGCCATCGGTGCCGACGATCCCGCAGCAGCCAGGGCCAATTGAGCACGAAGATCAAACCGCGCCTCCTGCACCGCATATTCGTCATTATGACTGGAATGGCGCAATGCAACCAATGGTCAGTAAGATGCTTGGGGCTGATGGCGTGACTGCGGGGAGCGTTCTGCTGGTTGATAGCGTTAACAACCGTACTAACGGTTCGCTGAATACCGGAGAAGCGACTGAAACGCTGCGTAATGCGCTGGCCAATAACGGTAAATTTACCCTTGTTTCCGCCCAGCAGCTTTCTATGGCTAAGCAGCAGCTAGGTTTGTCGCCGCAGGACAGCTTAGGCACGCGTAGTAAAGCCATAGGCATTGCTCGCAATGTCGGAGCTCATTACGTGCTTTACTCCAGTGCCTCTGGCAACGTCAATGCACCGACCCTACAAATGCAACTGATGTTGGTGCAGACGGGCGAAATTATTTGGTCAGGTAAAGGTGCCGTTCAGCAGCAATAATCCCATCACGCGCGACGAATTACTGTCGCGCTATTTTCCGCAGTATCATCCCGTCGCGACGTTTAATCATGGGCTTAGCGGCGGGAGTTTTCTCATTGAATATAAGGATCAGCGTTTTGTTGTGCGTCAGCCGCACGATCCTGATGCGTCGCAGTCCGCGTTTTTACGTCAGTATCGGGTGTTATCACAATTACCTGCATACCTTGCGCCAAAGCCGCATTTATATCTTCGTGGCTGGATGGTGGTTGACTATTTACCCGGCGAGGTAAAAACGCAATTGCCAGATACCGACGAACTGGCTGGCTTGCTGTATTATTTGCATCAACAACCGCGTTTTGGCTGGCGAGTAACGTTGTTGCCGCTACTGGAACTGTACTGGCAGCAAAGCGATCCTGCGCGGCGAACAACGGGGTGGCTGCGAATGTTGAAACGTCTGCGCAAAGCGCGGGAACCACAGCCACTACGCCTGAGTCCGTTGCATATGGATGTTCATGCCGGAAACCTGGTGCATAGCGCGTCAGGGTTAAAACTCATCGACTGGGAGTATGCCGGTGATGGCGATATCGCGCTGGAACTGGCGGCGGTGTGGGTGGAAAATACTGACCAGCACCGACGGTTGGTTAATGATTATGCCGTGCGGGCGAAGATTAATCCGGCGCAATTGTGGCGTCAGGTCAGGCGCTGGTTTCCCTGGTTGCTGATGCTGAAAGCAGGGTGGTTTGAGTACCGCTGGCAACAAACCGGCGATCAACAATTTATCAGGCTGGCCAATGACACCTGGCGGCAGCTATCAATAAAACAATAAGGAGAGCAGTGTGGGTCCAGTAATGTTGGATGTTGAAGGTTACGAACTGGACGCGGAAGAGCGTGAGATTCTCGCGCATCCGCTGGTCGGAGGGCTGATTCTCTTTACGCGTAACTATCACGATCCAGAGCAGTTACGCGAACTGGTGCGTCAGATCCGAGCAGCTTCGCGCAATCACCTGGTGGTGGCGGTGGATCAGGAAGGTGGGCGTGTGCAGCGTTTTCGTGAGGGTTTTACCTGCTTACCGGCGGCGCAATCATTCGCTGCACTGCTGGGAATGGAAGAGGGTGGCAAACTGGCGCAAGAGGCGGGTTGGTTAATGGCCAGCGAAATGATCGCTATGGATATTGATATCAGCTTTGCGCCAGTGCTGGACGTAGGGCATATCAGCGCGGCGATTGGTGAGCGTTCTTATCATGCTGATCCAGAAAAAGCCCTCGCAATCGCCAGCCGATTTATTGATGGTATGCATGAAGCCGGAATGAAAACCACCGGTAAACACTTTCCTGGTCACGGCGCAGTAACTGCTGACTCACATAAAGAGACGCCGTGTGATCCGCGTCCGCAAGCGGAAATTCGTGCCAAAGATATGTCAGTCTTCAGCACGTTAATTCGCGAAAATAAACTCGACGCCGTTATGCCTGCGCATGTGATCTACAGTGATGTTGATCCGCGTCCGGCGAGCGGATCTCCCCACTGGCTTAAGACCGTTTTACGTCAGGAACTGGGTTTTGACGGTGTGATTTTCTCTGACGATTTATCGATGGAAGGCGCAGCGATTATGGGCAGTTATGCTGAACGTGGGCAGGCATCACTGGATGCGGGTTGCGATATGATCCTGGTCTGCAATAATCGTAAAGGGGCCGTCAGCGTGTTAGATAATCTGTCACCGATCAAGGCAGAACGTGTTACACGTTTGTATCATAAAGGTTCATTTTCGCGACAGGAACTGATGGACTTGGCTCGCTGGAAAGAGATCAGCGCCCGTCTGAATCAGTTACATGAACGCTGGCAGGAAGAGAAAGCAAGTCACTAACCCTGGCTTATGTGAGGAAGCGATGATTATCTATTTACACGGTTTTGACTCTAACAGTCCGGGTAACCACGAAAAAGTCTTACAATTGCAGTTTATTGATCCCGATGTACGGCTGATAAGCTACAGCACTCTGCACCCGAAACACGATATGCAGCATCTGCTCAAAGAAGTGGACAAAATGCTGCAACTGAATGTTGACGAGCGCCCGTTAATTTGCGGTGTTGGGCTGGGTGGTTACTGGGCGGAGCGGATTGGTTTTCTCTGTGATATCCGCCAGGTGATCTTCAACCCTAATCTGTTCCCTTATGAAAACATGGAAGGGAAGATTGATCGCCCGGAAGAGTACGCTGATATTGCTACTAAGTGTGTGACCAACTTCCGCGAGAAGAATCGCGATCGTTGCCTGGTGATCTTGTCGCGTCACGATGAAGCGCTTAATAGCCAGCGGACATCTGAAGAGTTGCATCATTATTACGAGATTGTCTGGGACGAAGAGCAGACGCACAAGTTCAAAAACATCTCCCCGCATTTGCAGCGTATTAAAGCGTTCAAAACCCTCGGTTAAAAGCTATCATCGGTCGCATCAGGTAACCTTGCCGCTATCTGATGCGCCCCGGATTCTGTAGGTCGGATAAGGCGTCCACGCCGCATCCGACAGCCGTGCACCAATGTCTGATGTGCATCTTATCAGGCCTAACACCTCACCCTGTTTCACTCTCCCGAAGCTGCTTGAACAATAAACAAAGCACTGTGTTTTTTGATCTCATCCGGTAAACCCGATTATCTTTTCAGCAACAAAACTTGATTCACATCAATTTTGGTATGACCAATGCACCATTCATGTTATTCTCAATAGCGAAGAACATTTTCATCACTGTAACCTGCTGTTAATTAAGGGCTATGATCATAACCATTAATTAACAATTGGTTAATAAATTTAAGGGGGGTCACGTTGACTACGCCATTGAAAAAGATTGTGATTGTCGGCGGCGGTGCTGGTGGGCTGGAAATGGCGACACAGCTTGGACATAAGTTGGGGCGCAAGAAAAAAGCCAAAATTACGCTGGTAGATCGTAACCACAGCCATCTGTGGAAACCGCTGCTGCACGAAGTGGCGACTGGATCGCTCGATGAAGGCGTTGATGCGCTGAGCTATCTGGCCCATGCACGTAATCATGGTTTCCAGTTCCAGTTGGGTTCTGTGGTTGATATCGATCGTGAAGCGAAAACAATCACCATTGCTGAACTGCGCGACGAAAAAGGCGAACTGCTGGTGCCTGAACGCAAAATTGCCTATGACACGCTGGTAATGGCATTGGGCAGCACCTCCAACGATTTCAATACGCCGGGTGTAAAAGAGAACTGCATTTTCCTCGATAACCCGCACCAGGCGCGTCGTTTCCACCAGGAGATGCTGAATCTGTTCCTGAAGTACTCTGCTAATTTGGGCGCCAATGGCAAAGTGAACATTGCGATTGTCGGCGGCGGCGCTACTGGCGTGGAACTCTCTGCCGAACTGCACAATGCGGTGAAACAACTACATAGTTACGGTTACAAAGGGCTGACCAACGAAGCCCTGAATGTAACGCTGGTGGAAGCGGGCGAGCGAATTTTGCCAGCATTGCCGCCACGTATCTCTGCTGCGGCTCACAGTGAGTTAACGAAACTGGGCGTTCGTGTACTGACGCAAACGATGGTGACCAGTGCCGATGAAGGCGGTTTGCACACTAAAGATGGCGAATATATTCAGGCCGATCTGATGGTGTGGGCTGCCGGAATTAAAGCGCCGGATTTTCTGAAAGATATTGGTGGGCTGGAAACCAACCGTATCAACCAACTGGTGGTGGAACCGACGCTGCAAACCACGCGCGATCCAGACATTTATGCCATTGGCGACTGTGCGTCGTGTCCGCGTCCGGAAGGGGGCTTTGTACCGCCGCGCGCCCAGGCCGCACATCAGATGGCTACCTGCGCAATGAACAATATTCTGGCGCAGATGAACGGTAAACCACTAAAAAATTATCAGTATAAGGATCATGGTTCGCTGGTATCACTGTCGAACTTCTCTACCGTTGGTAGCCTGATGGGTAACCTGACCCGAGGTTCGATGATGATTGAAGGACGTATTGCGCGTTTTGTGTACGTTTCTCTGTACCGCATGCATCAGATTGCGCTGCATGGCTACTTTAAAACGGGGCTGATGATGCTGGTAGGTAGCATTAACCGCGTGATCCGTCCGCGTCTGAAACTGCATTAATTGGCTTGTACTGGCGGATGTGGTGTGAACGCCTCATCCGCCCTTACAGGAAGAGGACGATTTGTGAGCCTGATAAGACGCGTTAAGTGTCGCATCAGGCATCCCTTCAGACTCATCTGAATCATTCAGTATTTCCTGCTATTCCCGCGTTTTTCATCTTCTGTCTGATAGCGGCTTTTCCTCTTCGCTTGCATGATTGGCATAACTGCAAAGAAGGAGGTGTTCCCGTGAATAAATCAATGTTGGCGGGTATCGGGATTGGTGTCGCGGCTGCGCTCGGCGTAGCGGCAGTAGCCAGTCTGAACGTGTTTGAACGTGGCCCGCAATACGCTCAGGTTGTTTCTGCAATCCCAATCAAGGAAACAGTTAAAACACCGCGCCAGGAGTGCCGCAACGTCACGGTGACTCACCGCCGACCGGTGCAGGATGAAAATCGCATCGCCGGTTCGGTTCTGGGCGCTGTGGCGGGCGGGGTTATAGGGCATCAGTTTGGCGGTGGGCGCGGTAAAGATGTTGCCACCGTTGTGGGGGCGCTTGGTGGTGGGTATGCCGGTAATCAGATTCAGGGCTCTCTCCAGGAAAGCGATACTTACACGACCACCCAACAGCGTTGTAAAACGGTATATGACAAGTCAGAAAAAATGCTGGGATATGACGTGACCTATAAGATTGGCGATCAGCAGGGCAAAATCCGCATGGGTAGCGATCCGGGCACACAAATCCCATTGGATAACAACGGACAACTGGTTCTGAATAACAAAGTATAAAAAAGCTGTACTCTGCAATTTAGCCCCTCATTCGCTCAGGCTGAGGGGCTTTTTTTGCGTCTTATTTCACCAGCGCTGGCCATAAGCGCAATGTTGTCCGCGAAATCTGCATTAGTTTTTCCAGCGATGCGCCTTCCCGGGCACTGATCGACATCCCCTGAATTATACAATTAAGAAATTCCGCAAGATGCGTTACGTCACAGTGGGCAGGAATTTCCCCGCGAGCCTGGCGTTGACATAAAAACTGTTGCAAGGTGCGTTCCTGCATCGCGTGGCGTGACTTTACGGTATGGGCGATATCTCCAGAGTCCGGGGAGAGCGTGGCGCAGTTGTTAATCATAAAGCAACCTGCAGGGGTGTCTTTACTGGTAAAACAGCTCGCGATGGCGGCGAAATAGTCTGCCAGTGCAGACTCCACGCTTTTCTCTTCACAAAACAATTGCGCTTCGTGCTTTGCGGCAAAACGGTCGATATAGCGGTCAAGTACGGCGCGGAATAATCCCTCTTTGTTGGTGAATTCCGCATACAGCGTCGGCGCTTTGGCTCCGGTCGCTTCGACGAGATCGGCAAGGGAAGTTGCTTCATAACCGTGCAGCCAGAACAGTTTCATAGCCTTATCAAGCGCGGCTTCCCTGTCGAACATTTTGGGGCGGCCACGGCTTTTTTTTACACAATGTGCTGAGTCAGTTGCCATGATGCCGTTATACCTTGTAGCTGTGAATGAATGATTATTATAAAAATAATCACCACCGTTCACCAGTCCAGAGAGTAGAAAAATAATTGCTCTCTATTTAACTGAAATTTAAAGAATTTTAATTTAATTAATGAATGTTATAAAAAATATCTTGTATGTGATCCAGATCACATCTATCATTTAGTTATCGATCGTTAAGTAATTGCTTGCGACGCCATTCATCTGCATAAGGTCACTATTATGAAAAACGTAAAAACCCTCATCACTGCGGCGATTTTAAGCTCCATGTCATTTGCCAGCTTTGCGGCTGTCGAAGTTCAGGCAACACCAGAAGGTCAACAAAAAGTGGGTACTATCAGTGCTAACGCGGGGACAAATCTGGGATCGCTGGAAGAACAACTGGCACAAAAAGCGGATGAGATGGGCGCAAAATCTTTCCGTATTACTTCAGTAACCGGCCCGAATACCCTTCATGGAACGGCAGTAATTTATAAATAAGCATTAACCCTCATTAATGCCCGCTACTGCTGCTTTTTTTCCCCGCGACATGCCGTGCCGCGGGGATTTTTTTATCCGGTATTTACAACGCTTGTTGGTTCACTTGATGACGGCGTACATCCACCGGCATTCCTGAACGTACATCCATCACATGCTGCATTACTTCGGCGTCAGTTTGCGCTGCATTTTTAAATGCCTGCATCGCACTATTGAGCGTAATCGGCAACAATTGCGGATCGTCATCAATCTTCTCTGACAGAGGCTGATGCACTTCTACCAGGCGTGCGCCATTTGGCTCGGCAGAGACTTTAATCGGTGTGTTGATAATGTTCACTTTGGTGCCAGGGGTGACCAGGCTGAAAAGTGTTTTGATATCGTCATCGCGCAGACGAATACAGCCGGAACTTACCCGCATACCAATGCCGAAATCGGCGTTTGTACCGTGAAGTAAATAAACGCCGCCATAGGCCGCCAGACGGATCGCATGATGACCCATCGGATTATCCGGTCCTGCCGGAACAACAGCCGGAAGTTCGATGCCCTGGGCTTTATAACGGGCGCGGATGTTTGCGGTAGGTGTCCATGTTGGGTTAGCTCGCTTGTCCGAAACGGTAGTTACCATTGTTGGCGTCAATGTGTCTCCGCCTAACTGGCCAATGCCGATCGGATATACGGTCACCGAATTTTTACCCGGTGGATAATAATAGAGACGTAACTCTGCAATATTGATCACAATGCCTTCACGTGGCGCATCCGGCAGCAGCGTTTGCAACGGAATCGTTAACACGCTTCCGGCTCGTGGTACATACGGATCAACGCCAGGGTTGGCCTGTAACAGCGCTAGGAAACCGACGTTATATTTTTTGGCGATGGCTTCCAGCGAACCACCGTCATTCTCCACCACATGAAATTTGTTTTCACCAACCAGACGACTACCCGCAGGCGGCAGCGGCCAGGTATTGGCTTTTGCCGGTAGCGCCAGTGCTACGGCTGCGGCGAACGTAAAATACGTCAGCCAGCGAGAAAAACGCGTTTTGATCATCACCAAAAATCCATAAAAAATATAAGGTTATTGTAATAAAAAGATAAGTATGAATTATGAATGGTGGCAGTGTCGGGTAGTGCAGGGAAGTGCAAAGAATTTGTAAATATTAGGAGAGATGCTGGTTCATGCCCGATGCGGTGTGAACGCCTTATCCGCCTGCAAATGCAATACACGGTAGGCCTGATAAGCGTAGCAAATTTTGTTTATGCTTTGTGTCTAAAGGGGGCATAACCGCCCCCCGATTTACTACTACGCGATGGCGTTCTCTTCCAGCTCACGCATAAACTGGCGCACCCAGTCGATACGTTGTTTCCGCTCGCTCAAATCCTGAATAAACTTCAGGCGCGTCGGGCCATCGAGACGATAGTGCTGCGGCTGTTTTTGCAGCAAACCAATCAACCAGGCTGGATTCACGTGATTCTTCTCGGCAAATTCGATCACGCCGCCTTTCTCATTCCCCTCCAGCTTCCGGATCCCCAGCTTCTGCGCTTGCTGGCGCAGGCGGGCAATCTCCAGCAGAGTACGTGCCGGATCCGGCAGCAGGCCGAAGCGATCGATAAGCTCTACTTTGATCTCTTCCAGTTCATTTTCCGTTTTGGCGCTGGCAATGCGTTTATAGAACGACAGACGTGTATTCACGTCAGGGATGAAATCGTCCGGCAGTAGCGACGGCATTCGCAGTTCGACTTCCGTTTGCTGGCTGGTGAGATCTTCCAGCGACGGCTCGCGTCCGGCTTTCAGCGCATCAACGGCGTTTTCCAGCAACTCCATATACAGCGAGAAACCGATGGTTTCCATCGAACCACTTTGTTCTTCACCGAGCAGTTCACCCGCACCGCGAATCTCCAGATCGTGAGTTGCCAGCGCAAAGCCCGCGCCAAGGTCTTCCAGAGACGCAATCGCCTCGAGACGTTTTTGCGCATCGGGAGTCATCGCTTTCGGATGTGGCGTCAGCAGCCACGCATACGCCTGATGGTGTGAGCGTCCGACGCGACCGCGCAACTGGTGCAACTGCGCCAGACCGAAATGATCCGCGCGTTCAATGATAATGGTGTTGGCGGTAGGAATGTCGATCCCGGTTTCGATAATTGTGGTACAAACCAGCACGTTGAAACGCTGGTGATGGAAATCATTCATCACCCGTTCCAGTTCGCGCTCACGCATCTGCCCGTGACCGATGGCAATTCGTGCTTCTGGCACCAGTTCCGCCAGCCGTTCGGCGGCTTTCTGGATGTTTTCCACGTCATTGTAGAGATAATAAACCTGTCCCCCACGCAAAATTTCACGCAGGACGGCCTCCCGGACGACCAGGCTGTCGTACTCGCGGACAAACGTTTTGACCGCCAGACGACGGGCGGGCGGTGTGGCGATAATTGACAGATCGCGCATTCCACTCATTGCCATGTTCAGCGTGCGCGGAATTGGTGTCGCGGTGAGCGTCAGTATGTCGACGTTCGCGCGCATCGCTTTAATGCGTTCTTTATGACGGACACCAAAGCGGTGTTCTTCATCGACAATCAGCAAGCCCAAATCTTTAAACTTGACGTCGTTTTGCAGCAGTTTGTGCGTGCCGATCAAAATATCGATTTTCCCTTCCGCCACTTCCGTAAGGATTTGCGCCTGTTCTTTGGCGCTGCGGAAACGGGAGATCATTTCGATGCGCACCGGCCAGTTAGCAAAACGGTCGCGGAAGTTGTCGTAGTGTTGTTGGGCGAGGAGGGTGGTTGGCACCAGCACTGCCACCTGCTTGTGGTTTTCCACCGCCAGGAAAGCGGCACGCATCGCCACTTCCGTTTTACCAAAGCCAACGTCACCGCACACCAGACGATCCATTGCCAGTGGCCGACACATGTCGCTAAGAACTGCGTTGATGGCCTGCGCCTGATCCGGCGTGGTTTCGAACGGGAAGCTGTCGCAGAACAATTGATATTGTTCGCGATCGTGTTTAAACGCGAAGCCTTCTTTGGCAGCGCGTTGGGCGTAGATATCCAGCAGTTCTGCTGCCACATCACGCACTTTTTCCGCCGCTTTCTGCCGCGCCCGTGACCACACATCTCCGCCAAGTTTATGCAGCGGAGCGTTTTCTTCTGCGCCACCGGCGTAACGGCTAATCAGGTGCAGCGATGACACCGGAACATACAGTTTGGCGTCGTTGGCGTAGGTGAGCATCAGATACTCGCCCGTAATGCCGCCAGCCTCCAGCGTGGTCATTCCGGCATAGCGCCCGACGCCATGTTCCAGGTGAACAACTGGCTGGCCGATATGCAGCTCCGCGAGGTTGCGGATCAGCGTGTCTGGGTTGATGGCGCGACGAGAGTCCTGACGACGACGGGCAACACGTTCACCGAGCAGATCGCTTTCACAAATCAGCGCCAGATGACGTACTGTATCGATAAAACCATGTTCGGCAGCACCGATCATCAGATAACGTCCACGCTCGCTGGCCTCATCGAGACGCATAATGCGTTGCGGGGTAATTTTGATTCGGGCGAGCAGTTCCCCGAGTGCTTCGCGGCGGCCTTCACTTTCTACCGAGAACACCACCGGACCATCGAAGGATTCGAGAAATTTACGCAGCGCATCCAGCGGCGCTTTTTGTTGCGCCTGAATGGCCAGGTCTGGCAGTTTCTGAAAACCTAAATTGGCATTCGCTGCTTTCGTCGGTAAATGCTCGGTTTTAAGCTGCACGCGAGGCCAGTTTTTTAACGCCGAGAAAAGTTCATCCACTCGCAGCCAGAGCGATTGTGGCGGCAATAGCGGTCGCATCGGATCGACGCCGCGACTTTCAAAACGCGCCAGCGTATCAGCCTGGAAACGTTCGGCACTGTTTTCCAGATCGCCGGTATTCACCAGCAACGTATTGGCCGGGAAATAACTGAACAGTGGCGGCAGCGGTTCGCTGAAGAACAGCGGCTGCCAGTATTCGATCCCGGCAGGCAGCGTGCCTTTACTCACTTGCTGGTAAATATGTTCCGGATCGCGTTTCACCTCAAAAGTATCGCGCCACTGACTGCGGAACAGCTCAATCGCCGCTTTATCGGTCGGAAATTCATGTGCGGGCAGCAGGTTGATGGCTTCCACTTCTTCCAGCGTGCGCTGGCTGTCGACGTCAAATACCCGCAGGCTGTCGATTTCATCATCAAAAAAATCAAGACGATAAGGCAGTTCGCTGCCCATTGGGAAAAGATCCAGCAACGCACCACGCGTGGCGTATTCGCCGTGCTCCATCACCTGATCAACATGGCGATAACCGGCGCTGTCCAGTTGGGTACGCAATGCATCACGCGATAACCGCTGACCTTTTTTCATTACCAGCGCATGGCCGTGGAGAAAACTGTGCGGGCAAACGCGCTGCATAAGCGTATTCACCGGAACAATCAGTACGCCACGCTGCATTGATGGTAACTGGTAGAGGGTGGAAAGACGCGAGGAGATAATGTCCTGATGAGGCGAAAAACTGTCGTAGGGGAGGGTTTCCCAGTCCGCCAGGTTCATCACCATCTGGTCGGTGAACTGGCTGATTTCATCGTGCAAACGCAGGGCATTTTGCATATCTGGTGCAATAAGCACCACCGGTCCGGCGTGACGTTCGGCAATTTCGGCTACCAGCGTCGCGCAGGCAGCTCCGGTTAACTCGCCCAGCAGACGCTGCTCACCCGCTTTGACGGGCAGCGTATAACGATATTGTTCAGGCATAACAGTTGTCAGAGTCTCGTTAGGATATGCCTCAACATATGGGGGCATATCTCTGATAAGCAATGCTGTTCATTATCCGGAATCGACATGGTTTAGCAAATTGAATCGCCCCGGCTGGGGCGATGGCTTAGCGAGAGTAACTGGTTGCAGGCAGAGAAGGCGGGGAGAACAACAGATCGTTGAATGCGCGTTGTGAAAATTTTCGCACCAGCAAGCCAGCCAGTGTGCAAATCAACAAACTGACAAAGGGATAAACCAGCAGGAGCGCCAGTTCGATTGGCGGCGACCAGCGCGCCGCGTTTATTTGCGGAATCAGACTTAAGCTGAATATCTCTACCAGAATGCGATGGGTGGTGTAGATGGCGATGGTGTTGGAACCAATCACATTCAACAGGCTGAGGGAACGCAGACCGAAGCGCTGCTCGAACTGATAAAACAGCTTCATAATCACCACAATCGACACCAGCGACAGTAGTAGCGACACGTTCAACAACCAGGCTCCGATCGCCAGAACAGCCAGCAGCACTGCTATCAACAGATGGCGACGTAGCGGCACCTCTTTAACGTAGGTCATCAACGTTGAGCCAAACCATGCGCCAAGACTGTAATAAGGCAAATTGCGGATCACACTGTTCATCCCCCACCACGGTGTGGGAACGAAATTAACAGCCACGCTCATCAGTACAAACAGGGCGAATAACGGCAGTGCCTGGCGGTTAAAAGCTTTACACACCACGAAATAGACGATTAAGGCATACAGATACCACAAGCTGGTGCTGGCGGTGGCCATCCCATGCAGGAACTCGCCGGTGGAATCGGCATAAGCAGCATTGGCGGTATTGTTTAAATCGCGCTCTGGTGCCAGCCATTGGTTGAGCGCGCTCAACGCCAGCCACTGGACAATGCCCCAAAGCGCCAGCACCCAAAAGATGCTCCAGATGCGTTTATCGACACAATTACCCCACGGCACGCTGTCGATGTAGCGGCGAATCAAATAGCCGGATATAAAGAAAAAGACCGGCATCCGAAAGGGTGCAAGGTAAAGATTGAAATAGATCCAGCATTTGCTCAAGACTTCCGATAACGGATGCTGGAAAGTGGTCAAATGCGGATAAAAGGTAACAACCGAGTGATAAACCACTACCAGGCAAATACATAACCCTTTGATCTGATTAATCCATAGCTCTTTTTGTTTCATCAGGACAACACGCTCATAAAATTTAACATGCCGTTGATCCTGCGGGGTGAGCGGCGTGGTGTAATGCGTATCTGTCTGTATTTGGTTATTTTTCAGATAAAGATCAGGTTACAAGGCAGATGAGAAAACGAGACACTTTAGCCGATTGATTTACTGATACTTTTCAGATTAGCCCTGACGATCACTTACAGTTCAGGCGTTTACCCATCCTGCTTTCGCTTATATACTCGTGTCTTTGCTAACAGCAACCAGACGGATTTCATGTACCAACCTGTCGCTCTATTTATTGGCCTGCGTTACATGCGTGGGCGTGCAGCGGATCGCTTCGGTCGTTTCGTCTCCTGGCTTTCTACCATCGGCATTACCCTCGGGGTGATGGCGCTGGTCACGGTATTGTCAGTGATGAACGGTTTTGAGCGCGAACTGCAAAACAACATCCTTGGCCTGATGCCACAGGCAATTCTCTCTTCGGAGCATGGCTCCCTTAACCCGCAACAACTCCCGGAGACTGCGGTCAAACTTGACGGCGTAAATCGTATTGCGCCTCTCACTACAGGTGATGTGGTGCTGCAAAGCGCGCGCAGCGTGGCGGTCGGGGTGATGCTGGGTATCGACCCGGCGCAAAAAGATCCGCTAACCCCGTATCTGGTCAATGTGAAGCAAGCCGACCTCGAACCGGGGAAATATAATGTCATCCTCGGTGAACAACTTGCCTCACAGTTAGGTGTCAATCGCGGCGATCAAATCCGTGTGATGGTGCCGTCTGCCAGCCAGTTTACGCCGATGGGGCGTATTCCAAGTCAGCGTCTGTTCAATGTGATTGGCACTTTTGCTGCCAACAGTGAAGTCGACGGCTATGAAATGCTGGTGAATATTGAGGATGCCTCGCGTCTGATGCGTTACCCGGCGGGTAATATCACCGGCTGGCGTCTGTGGCTGGATGAGCCGCTGAAAGTCGACTCTTTAAGCCAGCAAAAACTGCCAGAAGGCAGCAAGTGGCAGGACTGGCGCGATCGTAAAGGCGAGTTGTTCCAGGCCGTGCGCATGGAAAAAAATATGATGGGCCTGCTGCTGAGTCTGATTGTCGCCGTTGCAGCGTTTAACATTATTACATCGCTGGGGCTGATGGTAATGGAGAAGCAGGGCGAAGTGGCGATCCTACAGACACAAGGCTTAACTCCACGACAAATCATGATGGTCTTTATGGTACAAGGAGCCAGCGCTGGCGTTATCGGTGCGATCCTGGGCGCTGCGCTTGGTGCACTGCTTGCCAGCCAGTTAAATAATCTGATGCCGATAATCGGCGTCCTGCTTGATGGCGCGGCGTTACCGGTCGCTATCGAACCTTTACAGGTCATTGTTATTGCGCTGGTGGCGATGGCTATCGCGCTGCTTTCTACGCTTTACCCTTCCTGGCGCGCTGCCGCCACTCAACCCGCTGAGGCTTTACGTTATGAATAAGATCCTGTTGCAATGTGACAACCTGTGCAAACGCTATCAGGAAGGCAGTGTGCAAACCGACGTGCTGCACAATGTCAGTTTCAGCGTGGGCGAAGGCGAAATGATGGCCATTGTCGGTAGCTCCGGTTCTGGCAAAAGTACCTTGCTGCATTTACTGGGCGGGCTGGATACGCCAACCTCCGGTGATGTGATTTTTAGCGGTCAGCCGATGAGCAAACTGTCGTCGGCGGCGAAAGCGGAACTGCGCAACCAGAAGTTGGGCTTTATTTATCAGTTCCACCACCTGCTGCCGGACTTTACCGCGCTGGAAAACGTCGCTATGCCGCTGCTGATTGGCAAGAAAAAGCCTGCTGAAATTAACAGTCGGGCGCTGGAAATGCTAAAAGCTGTGGGGCTGGAGCACCGGGCGAATCACCGCCCGTCAGAACTTTCTGGCGGTGAGCGTCAGCGTGTGGCGATTGCCCGGGCGCTGGTTAATAACCCGCGTCTGGTGCTGGCGGATGAACCTACTGGTAACCTCGATGCGCGTAACGCTGACAGCATCTTCCAGTTGCTCGGAGAATTGAATCGCTTGCAGGGCACTGCCTTTCTGGTGGTTACTCACGATCTGCAACTGGCGAAACGTATGAGCCGTCAACTGGAAATGCGTGATGGTCGTCTGACGGCGGAACTGAGCCTGATGGGGGCGGAGTAATGGCGATGCCTTTATCGTTATTAATTGGCTTGCGTTTTAGTCGCGGACGGCGACGCGGCGGCATGGTGTCGCTGATCTCCGTTATTTCTACCATTGGCATTGCCCTGGGCGTGGCAGTATTGATTGTCGGTTTAAGTGCGATGAACGGCTTCGAACGTGAACTGAACAACCGCATTCTGGCAGTGGTGCCGCATGGTGAAATTGAAGCGGTGAATCAGCCGTGGACGAACTGGCAAGAAGCACTGGATAAAGTGCAGAAAGTGCCGGGTATTGCCGCCGCTGCGCCATATATCAATTTCACGGGGCTGGTGGAGAGCGGTGCAAATTTGCGCGCTCTGCAGGTAAAAGGTGTTGACCCACAGCAGGAACAGCGACTGAGCGCGCTGCCATCGTTTGTCCAGGGAGATGCCTGGAACAATTTTAAAGCCGGTGAACAGCAGATTATTATCGGCAAAGGCGTGGCGGATGCGTTGAAAGTGAAGCAGGGCGATTGGGTGTCGATCATGATCCCGAACTCAAACCCTGAGCATAAGCTGATGCAGCCGAAACGTGTGCGCTTGCAAATTACCGGAATTTTGCAGCTAAGCGGTCAACTTGATCACAGTTTTGCCATGATCCCGCTGACGGACGCTCAACAATATCTTGATATGGGTTCCAGTGTGTCAGGTATTGCCCTTAAAATGACGGATGTTTTTAACGCCAACAAGTTGGTACGCGATGCGGGTGAAGTGACCAACAGCTATGTCTATATCAAGAGCTGGATCGGTACTTACGGCTATATGTATCGGGATATCCAGATGATCCGCGCCATTATGTATCTGGCAATGGTACTGGTGATTGGCGTAGCCTGTTTCAACATCGTCTCCACCTTAGTGATGGCGGTGAAAGACAAGAGCGGCGATATCGCAGTATTGAGAACGCTGGGTGCTAAAGACGGTTTAATTCGCGCTATTTTCGTCTGGTATGGACTACTGGCGGGGCTGTTTGGCAGCCTGTGTGGCGTGGTTATCGGCGTGGTGGTTTCGCTGCAACTTACTCCGATTATTGAGTGGATTGAAGGTATGATCGGTCATCAGTTCCTCTCCAGTGACATCTATTTTATTGACTTTCTGCCATCGGAATTACACTGGCTGGACGTCTTCTACGTACTGGTCACAGCATTGTTGCTGAGTCTTTTGGCAAGTTGGTATCCGGCGCGGCGCGCCAGTAATATTGACCCTGCGCGAGTCCTTAGCGGCCAGTAAGGCAGTACATTAAAACAAGGAGTGGCAATGTATTACGGGTTTGATATTGGTGGGACGAAAATTGCGCTTGGCGTGTTTGATAACAATCGGCAACTGCAATGGGAAAAGCGGGTGTCGACGCCGCGTGACAGCTATGACGCATTTTTAGATGCGGTGTGCGAGTTGGTGACCGAAGCTGACCTGCGTTTTGGCTGTAAAGGTTCTGTTGGCATTGGCATTCCTGGAATGCCGGAAACGGAAGATGGCACTTTGTATGCCGTCAATGTTCCTGCTGCCAGCGGTAAACCGCTGCGTGCCGACCTGAGCGCACGTCTTGATCGCGAGGTGCGCCTTAATAACGATGCCAACTGTTTTGTCCTTTCTGAAGCCTGGGATGAGGAATTTACCCAATATCCGTTGGTGATGGGGTTAATTCTTGGTACTGGCGTTGGTGGCGGGCTGGTATTCAACGGTAAACCGGTGACGGGAAAACGCTATATTACCGGCGAGTTTGGGCATATGCGTCTGCCGGTCGATGCGTTAACCATGATGGGACTGGATTTCCCGTTACGCCGTTGCGGTTGTGGCCAGCATGGCTGTATCGAGAATTATCTTTCTGGTCGCGGTTTTGCGTGGCTGTATCAACATTATTATCATCAACCGTTGCAGGCTCCAGAGATTATTGCGCTTTACGATCAAGGCGATGAGCAGGCAAGGGCGCACGTTGAGCGTTATCTGGATTTATTAGCGGTTTGTCTGGGAAATATCCTGACTATCATTGACCCTGATTTGCTGGTCATTGGTGGCGGGTTATCCAATTTCCCGGCAATCACAACGCAACTAACGGACAGGTTGCCTCGTCATCTCTTACCTGTAGCTCGTGTCCCACGCATTGAGCGTGCGCGTCACGGGGATGCAGGAGGAATGCGTGGAGCTGCCTTCTTACATCTTACCGATTAATCAATAGAGGTTGCTATGCTGTCGCGTCGGGGTCATCGGTTAAGTCGTTTTCGTAAAAACAAACGCCGCCTGCACGAGCGTTTGCGTCAGCGTATTTTTTTCAGAGATAAAGTGGTGCCGGAAGCAATGGAAAAACCAAGAGTACTCGTACTGACAGGGGCAGGCATTTCTGCGGAATCAGGTATTCGTACCTTTCGCGCTGCAGACGGCCTGTGGGAAGAACATCGTGTTGAAGATGTCGCGACGCCAGAAGGCTTTAACCGCGATCCTGAACTGGTACAGGCATTTTATAACGCCCGTCGCCGTCAACTACAGCAGCCAGAAATTCAACCTAACGCTGCGCATCTTGCATTGGCAAAACTGCAAGACGCCCTGGGCGATCACTTTTTGCTGGTGACGCAGAATATCGATAACCTGCATGAACGCGCGGGCAATACCAATGTGATTCATATGCATGGGGAATTGCTGAAAGTACGCTGTACGCAAAGCGGGCAGGTGCTCGACTGGACGGGCGATGTCACGCCAGAAGATAAATGCCATTGCTGCCAGTTTCCGGCACCGCTGCGCCCACACGTGGTGTGGTTTGGTGAAATGCCGTTCGGTATGGATGAAATCTATATGGCGTTATCGATGGCGGATATTTTCATTGCTATTGGCACGTCCGGGCATGTTTATCCGGCAGCAGGATTTGTCCACGAAGCGAAGCTGCATGGCGCGCATACGGTTGAACTGAACCTTGAACCGAGCCAGGTTGGCAATGAGTTTGCCGAGAAATATTACGGCCCGGCAAGTCAGGTCGTGCCAGAGTTTGTTGAGAAGTTGCTGAAGGGCTTATAAAGCAGAAGTCATTGCCTGATGCGCTACGCTTATCAGGCCTATAAAAGGGCACAATTAATTGAATTTGTGGGTTTTGTAGGCCGGATAAGGCGTTCACGCCGCATCCGGCATAATACACGCGCATTTTACCGACCCCTTTTAACTTTTACTCGGCCATAACAGCGCGGCAAAAAACGTACAGACACCAATCAGCACCGCCCAGAGCGGCGATATTCTGGCAATCGTAAAGCTATTATCGATACACAGGCATAAAGCCTGATAGCCCATATTGGCAACAGTCATAGCTACTGCAAATTTTAGCGCATAAATAAAACGTGTCGTGTAGTAAAAGATCCTGGAAAATAAGACAAACGCTGCAGCCCAGGAGATAAAACCTAATGTCGAGGTGCTGCCTGGCGGATCACTCTCATGCTTTTGTTCGGGATGCGGATAATATGTCAGTGGCGGCGTCGGTTGTTTTAATATCTGTGCTTGTAAAATATCCAGTGCATTATTCATACCCTGATACCAGAGATCAGCATTTAAATAAGCCAGTGTGTAATTTTCTATCAGCCGTCCCAGATGTTTATCGTCCATACTGCTTTCAACCTGGCCGTTGGTTATCACAATTAACCGTGGCTCCCGGGTAGTAAAGATTAACAGAACACTCCCTTTTACATCAGTCAATGAAGATGACGCATGCGCCAGCATCGCTTTGCCATTTTTCCTGAGACTGGTTTCATTGATGTCAGGAACAACCACGATAAATGGCGCAATCCCGGTTTGTTGACGAAAGATCTCCGCTTTACGCGCGATATCCTCGCCATCGGGAACGGTGCCAGTGGTATCCGTAAAGAATGTTTTCATTACGGGTATTACAGGCTGGCTTATTCCCGCCAGTGGCAGAAAAATCAGTAAGTAAAGCAATATAAATAACTTTTTCATTGGCGGGATTTCCTTTTCCTGCGCGTCTTTTTAGAGGAGGGCATACTGATTAATAAACCGACGGCGATAAAAATAACGCCCATCATGCCGATAAATCCCCATTTGAAAAAATTAACCCACGGGTTATTTATTTCAGCCTTTTCAGGATGTCCTGGAGGATAATAAACATTAACTTTATCGCCTTCGCTGTCTTCATAAAAAGTACTACCGATACTCGAATTGAAAATGAGCGTGTAGTCTGGAGTAGGACGAAATGCGACAACAGGATGCCATGAACCATCATTACCGATCTGGCGTGAATTGTGCCAGACGGTATCAACAATGATCCCTTCGGTATGTACAGTATTTTTGCTGTAGGTGAACTGGTTATAAAAGATAACAATAGAAATAAGGAGGAGTATCAGACCGACTCCAGGGAAAACGCGGGATAAAATTTGATTGTCCTGACTCATAAGCAACATCCTTGCTTAATAAAAAAGCGGGCGGTAATAACTCCGCCCGCTTGCTGAATTAACGTCCTGCTTTCAGCTTCTGATAATACTCTTCATAAATGCTGCTGGCTGAGCCAACGTCACTCTGCCATTCGCCATTTTTGATGGTTTCGGCATCCGGGTAGAGGGTCTTGTCGTTCGCCACTTCCGGGCTTAACAGTTTACGTGCGGCGAGGTTTGGTGTTGGATAACCAATAGTTTCCGCAACCTGTTTTGCCACATCCGGACGTAGCAGGAAGTTGATCAGTTTCAGCGCGCCTTCTTTGTTTTTGGCATTTGCCGGAATAGCCAGACTGTCCATCCAGAAAATGCCGCCTTCTTTCGGCCAGACCACGTCAATTGGCGTGCCTGCCTGACGGGCAACGAAAGCAGAACCGTTCCAGATCATGCCGAGGTTAACTTCGCCTTCCATGTACGGGTTAGCCGGGTTATCGGAGTTAAACGCCGCTACGTTTGGCATCAGCTTTTTCAGCTCGTTATACGCGGCTTCAATCTCTTTCGGATCGGTGGTGTTGCCAGAGTAACCCAGCTTACGCAGTGCCATCTGGAACACTTCACGGGCGTCGTCGGTCAGCAGCAGGCTGCCTTTGTATTCAGGCTTCCACAAATCGGCCCAGCTCGTCACGGATTTCGGATCAACCGCATCACCGTTAACGCCAATCGCCGTCGCGCCCCAGATATACGGAATGGAGTAATCGTTATTCGGGTCAAATGGCTTGTTGAGCATTTCTGGATCGAGGTTGCTGAAGTTCGTTAACTTCGACTTGTCGATCTTCTGGATCATCCCTTCTTTACGCATTTTATCGACGTAATAGGTTGAAGGAACCACCAGGTCATAAGCACCGTCTTTGTACGTTTTCAGCTTGGCGTACATGGTTTCATTCGACTCATAAGTCGAATAGATAACTTTAATGCCGGTTTCTTTAGTGAACTGTTCCAGCAGTCCTGGCGGTACGTACTCGGTCCAGTTGTAGAAATACAGCGTGTTGTTGTCATCGGCGTGAGCGGCGCTCATGCCCAGTGCCAGAGCACCCGCCGCGAGCAGGTGGCGTGACCATTTTTTCATTTAACGTCCCCTGTGTTACCTTTCGTTTTATCACGAGCAATAAGCTGGCTGGCAATCACCATCACCAGCGACAGCACCAGTAAAATGGTTGCCAGCGCGTTAACTTCCGGCGATACGCCGACTTTGACCATCGAATAAATTTTTAACGGCAGAATTTCATAGCTCGGCCCGGTGACAAACGACGAAACTACTACATCGTCCATGGACAGGGTAAAGCTTAACACCCAACCCGCCGCCACCGCTGGCATTGCCAGTGGCAGAATGATTTTCCGCAGAATGGTGAACTCGCTGGCACCGAGATCTTTCGCTGCTTCCAGCATCCGCACATCAAAGCCTTTCAGACGCGAATACACCGTCACCACCACAAATGGCAGGCAGAAGGTAATGTGTGAGAACAGCAGCGACCAGAAGCCAAGCTGAATACCCAGCAGCATAAACAGCACCAGCAGGGAAATCGCCATCACGATATCTGGCGACATCATTACCACAAACAGCATCCCGCTAACGAATGGCTTACCGCGGAAGCGATAGCGGTACAGCGCAACAGCCGTCAGTGAGCCAATAAGCGTAGCGAATGTCGCTGAAAACACCGCCATCGTCAGTGAATGTTGTGCTGCTTGTAACAGACTATCGTTGTTCATCAGCAGGCTATACCATTTGGTGGTAAAACCCTGCCAGTTGATGCCAAAGCGCGAGCTGTTAAAGGAGTTCACAATCAAAATGATGATTGGAATATACAGGTACGCATAGATAGCGGTCATAAAACCGCCGCGGAGCAGTCGACCGATCATTCGAGTTCCACCTTCTTGTTCAGCAAACGAGAAGCGCGCCAGTAAACCAGCAGCATCAGACCCATTACGATAGTCAGGGTAATACTGGTCGCGGCACCAAACGGCCAGTCGCGAATGTTGAGGAACTGCACTTTGATGACGTTACCGATCAGCAGGTTTTTCGCACCGCCCATCAGGTCAGAAACATAGAACAGGCCCATTGCTGGCAGCATCACCAACAGACATCCGGCAATAATCCCCGGCATGGTCAGTGGGATGATGATGCGGATAAAAGTCTGCAACTTGCTGGCACCGAGATCGCGAGCCGCTTCCAGCAATGGTTTATCCAGCTTTTCAATACTGGAATAAAGTGGCATCACCATAAACGGCAACAGGATATATACCAGACCGATAATCACCGCGCTGGGGGTGAACATGATGCGAATTGGGGTATCAATAACGCCCAGCCACAGCAAGAACTCGTTGAGATAGCCTTTGGTGCTGAGGAAAATTTTCAGGCCATAGATACGAATCAGTGAGTTGGTCCAGAACGGCACAATCAACAGAAACAGTAACAGCGGACGCACCTTGTGTGGCAGTTTAGCCAGAAACCAGGCAAACGGGTAGCCCAGCACCAGGCAGGCTATAGTCGCGATCAGCGCCATATTCAGTGAGTGCAGCAGCACTTCAAAATAGAGCGGATCGAGCAGACGGGCGTAGTTCTCCAGCGTAAAAACCATTTTGACGAAACTGGCGTCGTCGCGGGTCAAAAAGCTGGTGCCAATGATCATCAGGTTGGGCAGAAAGACAAACAACACAAGCCAACCGACAATAGTGACAATCACTACATTCTGGAACTTACTTGTGTTCTTCATCAGCCAGTACAACCTCCCAGCTTTCTACCCAATTAATGGCCATTTTCTGGTCGAGAGAGTGGTCAAAGTCAGGATCGTCTTCATTAAAGAATTCGCTGACCATCACCATCTTGCCATTTTCCAGTTCGACAACTGATTCCAGCGTCATACCTTTGTAGTTGCGTTCGCGAACGTAGCCAATCAGCCCTTCGACGTGGTTGTCATCGTTGATTTCGTCAACGCGTAAGTCTTCCGGGCGCAGCAAAACATGCAACTTTTGCCCTGGTTCAACAGCGAAGTTAACGTAGATATTACATTCGCGGCCTTCAACGTTGGCTCGTACGCGTTGTTCGTCGAGACGCTCGATCACCGTGGCGTTGAACATATTGATTTCGCCAATGAATCCGGCAACAAACAAGTTTTTCGGCTCTTCGTAAATTTCACGCGGCGTGCCGTCTTGTTCAATGCGACCATCGCGCATCACCACAATTCTGTCCGACATGGTGAGCGCTTCTTCCTGATCGTGGGTGACGAAAACGAAAGTAATGCCAAGCTTACGCTGTAAAGCTTTCAGCTCGTTCTGCATCTGTTTACGCAGTTTGTAATCCAGCGCGGAGAGCGATTCATCCAGCAGCAACAGGCGAGGCTTGTTAACCACCGCGCGGGCAATGGCTACGCGTTGCTGTTGACCGCCAGAGAGCTGATGAGGTTTGCGTTGAGCGAAGGTCTCCAGTTGCACCATCCGCAGAGCCTCCATCACGCGAGGCGTAATTTCAGCAGCGGGGGTTTTTTGCATACGCAAGCCAAAGGCCACATTTTCGAACACGGTCATGTGGGGGAATAGCGCGTAGCTTTGGAAAACGGTGTTCACATAGCGGTTTTCCGCCGGAACGTGGGTGATGTCCTCGTTATCCAGCATGATGCGTCCAGAATCAACAGTTTCCAGACCTGCAATCAGGCGAAGAACGGTTGTTTTACCGCAGCCAGAAGGGCCAAGCAGCGTAAGGAACTCGCCATTGTTGATAGTCAGATCCAACTGGGGAATGACTTCTTTACCATCAAAGCATTTGCGAATTCCCGCCAATTGCACCAGCGGTGAAAGCGAACTCGGTTGTTTATTCAATTTTTTACTCTGTCCCATGTAAACGCAACGGATGGCTTACCGATGCGGGGTTTGTGGTTAACCACCTTGGTGACTCTTAATGAGGGCGGTAATTCTACGGCAAACCATCGTAATCGCCAATCCTTGTTGTGAATTACTGGCTTAGCTTTATATTGATTAAGGTAATGTTGATAAATATTCCCGCTTGCAGGGGTAAAAGTGACCTGACGCAATATTTGTCTTTTCTTGCTTCTTAATAATGTTGTCACGAAAAGTGAGGGTGACTACATGGATAAACTACTTGAGCGTTTTTTGAACTACGTGTCTCTGGATACCCAATCAAAAGCGGGGGTGAGACAGGTTCCCAGCACGGAAGGCCAGTGGAAGTTATTGCATCTGTTGAAAGATCAGCTTGAAGAGATGGGGCTTATCAATGTGACCTTAAGTGAGAAGGGCACATTGATGGCGACGTTACCGGCTAACGTTCCAGGCGATATTCCGGCGATTGGCTTTATTTCTCATGTGGATACCTCTCCGGATTGCAGCGGTAAAAATGTAAATCCGCAAATTGTTGAAAACTATCGCGGTGGTGACATCGCGCTGGGTATCGGTGATGAAGTCTTATCACCGGTGATGTTCCCGGTTCTGCATCAACTATTGGGGCAGACGTTGATCACCACCGATGGTAAAACCTTGTTAGGTGCAGATGATAAAGCGGGTATCGCAGAAATCATGACCGCGCTGGCAGTATTGCAGCAGAAAAACATTCCACACGGCGATATTCGCATCGCCTTTACGCCAGATGAAGAGGTGGGCAAAGGGGCAAAACACTTTGATGTTGAAGCCTTTGATGCTCGTTGGGCTTATACCGTTGATGGCGGTGGCGTAGGTGAACTGGAGTTTGAAAACTTTAATGCCGCATCGGTGAATATCAAAATAGTCGGCAACAACGTTCACCCTGGCTCGGCAAAAGGCGTGATGGTTAATGCGCTGTCACTGGCAGCACGCATTCATGCGGAAGTTCCGGCGGATGAAAGCCCGGAAACTACCGAAGGTTATGAAGGTTTTTATCACCTGACGAGCATGAAAGGCACCGTTGAGCGTGCCGATATGCACTACATCATTCGTGATTTCGACCGTAAACAGTTTGAAGCGCGTAAACGTAAGATGATGGAAATTGCCAAGAAAGTGGGCAAAGGGCTACACCCTGACTGCTACATTGAACTGGTGATTGAAGACAGCTACTACAATATGCGCGAGAAAATCGTTGAGCATCCGCATATTCTTGATATCGCCCAGCAGGCGATGCGCGATTGCGATATTGAACCGGATCTGAAACCGATCCGTGGCGGCACCGACGGTGCACAGTTGTCATTTATGGGATTGCCGTGCCCGAACCTGTTTACCGGCGGTTATAACTATCATGGTAAACATGAGTTTGTGACCCTGGAAGGAATGGAAAAAGCGGTACAGGTGATCGTGCGTATTGCCGAGTTAACGGCACAACGGAAGTAAGCGAAAAGGGATGCGGCATGTGATGCCGCATCCGGCTTAGATTCAAACTTATCCTTCGAAGAACCAATACCCGCTATTGACCAGCGCCGCGAGCATCGCGAGGAACGATGGATCTTCCAGCGCATCGCCAAAATTCTCGGCGGTCAGAGCAATATTGCTGGCGAGTGCCTCCAGCGCCGGACGGTGTGGAGAATCGATCTTTTCACCATTAGCATATACTTCATCACCAATACGCAACACGCGCAGACCACCCAGACGTACCAGTACATCACCTTGTTTCAGCGCGTCGTATATTTCATCCGGTTGATAAGGCGGTTCTGGCGGAGCGATATCCAGTTCATGCCGTGACTGGGAGATAAACTCGCCAAACCACTGTTTAAAGTGTTCTGGCTGGTTGATCAATTCAAGCATCATCTCACGCAGTTTATCCATCTCCTGCGGCAGAACGTCCGCCGGATGGGCGCGAGGAGGGATATCCGGATCACTGTAATAATTACCGCCCAGCTCACGTTGCAGAACATAATCGGCAAAACCGCTGATCAGCTCCCGCGTATTCGGTGCACGAAAACCGACAGAATAGTTCATCGCATTTTCCAGCGCGTAGCCTTCGTGCGGGAATCCTGGCGGAATATAAAGAATATCGCCTGGCTCCAGTTCTTCGTCGATAATTGCTTCAAACGGCTCGACCTGTAGCAGATCCGGATGCGGGCAGTGTTGCTTCATCTGCAGCTTTTCACCCACCCGCCAACGACGACGACCGGTGCCCTGAATAATAAAAACGTCGTACTGATCGAGATGTGGACCGACGCCGCCGCCAGGTACGGAAAATGAGATCATCAGGTCGTCAATGCGCCAGTCTGGTAATTCACGGAACGGACGCATCAGCGCGGCGGTTGGCTCATGCCAGTGATTCACTGCCTGCACCAGCAATGACCAGTTGGTCTCACCGAGATGATCGTAGCTTTCGAATGGACCGTGGCTGACCTGCCATTTGCCATCCTGATGACTGACCAGCCGACTGTCGACTTCCGTTTCCATTGCCAGACCTGCCAGCTCGTCTGGAGAGATCGGGTCAATAAAATTATTAAAGCCGCGTTTTAACACCACCGGACGTTTCTGCCAGTGGCGTTTAAGAAAATCGGGCCAGTTAAGGGTAAGTTGGTATTCCATATTAAGCGTCCATAGGCGGGTATCTGCAACCGATTATAACGGATGCTTAACGTAATGCGTGAAGAAAGGGCATATTTATTCACCCTTTGGTGCAGAATGCTGGCGACCAAAAATGACCTCCATTCGTGCGCCGCCGAGCATACTCTCTCCGGCGATGATTTTTCCGTCGTATTGCTCGGTAATTTCACGGGCGACAGCCAGACCAACACCTTGTCCGGGACGCAAAGTATCTATACGTTGGCCGCGGTCGAAAATGACTTCACGCTTGCTTAATGGAATTCCCGGGCCGTCATCCTCGACCACAATATAGAGATGATCTTCGGTTTGCCTCGCTGAAATTTCCACGAACTCAAGACAGTATTTACAGGCGTTATCCAGTACGTTGCCCATCACTTCGACAAAGTCATTCTGCTCGCCAACAAAACTGATTTCTGGCGAAATATCGAGAGAAATATTGACCCCTTTACGCTGATACACTTTGTTCAGCGCCGAGGTGAGATTGTCCAGTAACGGGGCAACGGGATGCAGTTCGCGGCTAAGCAGCGTTCCACCGCGCATACTGGCGCGATGCAGGTAGTAGCCGATTTGTTGTGAAATACGGCTGATTTGTTCCAGCATTACCGGCTCAGCATCACTGACGCTCATCTTTTCACTACGCAAAGAACGCAGCGTACTTTGCAGTACCGCCAGTGGTGTTTTCAGGCTGTGCGTCAGGTCGGTGAGCGTTGTGCGGTATTTGTCGTAACGTTCACGCTCACTCTTTAATAGCCGGTTCAGGTTACGCACCAGACTGGTCAGTTCTCGTGTCGTGGCTGGGTTGAGCAATTCGCGGTTATGTTCTTCCAGTTCGCGGACTTCTTTTGCCAGGGCTTCGATGGGGCGTAAACTCCACCAGGCGGCGACCCATAACAGAGGGATCACTAACAGCAGGTTGGCTGAGAGCACGTAGACAAACCAGCTCCACACCATATAGGAACTTTTAAGCTCCACCGGAATAGTATCCACCACCACAATGGTTAACTTCGGCATCCGCGACGTTGCCGGGTAGATGTTCACCGCCACCGAGTGGGTCATCTCTGCGTCGTCGTCATCTTCTCGTACTTCCTGTAACTGTTGCTGTATCGAATGATCTTCACTCAGCAAGATGCTGGTGTCGTTAACATCCGCTTCGATTTCATGGAAGCCATTTGATTTCAGCCAGTCAGGCTGGATCATTTTCATCAGCCAGGGAACGTCACGCTGCGCCCATAAAAGTTGCCCGTTCTCATCATAAATTAGCGTCATGGTGGGGCTTTGCTTGTCGATATTTTCTGGTAACTCGACATGCAACTTATTGTTTTCCCACTTTGCGAGGGTATAGAACAAATTGCTCTCGCCGCGTAACAGGCGAAACGTGGTTTTATCGAAACTGACGCTATAACCGATCAGCGCGACCATTCCGTAGGCCAGCGAAAGCACCAGTACTACCGCCGCCGTCGCTAACAGAAAACGTACCCGCAGCGAAAGCGGGAAAAAAAGACGCAGTAATTTTTTCATCAGCGCAATTCGAACAAATAACCCTGGCCGCGAACGGTGGTAATCACTTCTTGCGGATATTGCGCCTGAATTTTTTTGCGCAGACGCCCCATGAGTACATCAATGGTATGGCTTTCCCGCAATTCGGCGTCCGGGTAGAGTTGTAACATCAACGAATCTTTGCTGACCACTTTGCCATTATTACGAATCAACGTTTCCATAATGGTGTATTCAAACGCGGTCAGTTTGATCACTTCGTCATTAATCGATAGTTCACGGCGGGAAAGATCAACCTGAAACGGTGGCAGCGAAATAACCTGTGAAGCCAGACCACTATTACGACGCATTAATGCCTGCATCCGCGCCATCACCTCTTCAATATGAAACGGTTTAGTCACGTAATCGTCAGCGCCGGCGCTTAATACTTCGACTTTGTCCTGCCAGCTTTCACGGGCGGTTAATACCAGAATCGGTAGTGAAACATCATTGCTGCGCCAGCGGCGGATCAGTGACAGACCGTCTTCGTCAGGCAAACCGAGATCGACAATTGCAATATCTGGCAAATGTTCATTGAGATAATAATCTGCTTCTTTGGCATCTTCTGCGTCATCGACCTGATGACCAGCGTCCTGAATCTGAACTTTAAGATGGTGACGTAACAACGCATTGTCTTCGACAACCAGTACGCGCATTTTTATTTCTCCCTGTCTTAATTATTAAAATAGTGTAACGCGATTATGTGTTTATGGGAGTAAACATTAATTAAACCAGCGGGTAGGGGAGATAATACGGGAAAAGATCAGCTTAAGAAGCAGGCCGGACAGCATCGCCATCCGGCATTGATATGGGTGTTATTTCAGCTCATCCACCATTGTGATGGCGCGACCAATGTAGTTAGCAGGGGTCATCGCTTTCAGGCGCGCTTTCTCTTCTTCCGGCAGCGCCAGACCGTCGATAAATTGCTTCATGCCTTCGGCGTCAACGCGTTTACCGCGAGTCAGTTCTTTCAGCTTCTCGTACGGTTTTTCGATGCCGTAGCGACGCATAACTGTCTGGATCGGCTCAGCCAGCACTTCCCAGTTGTGATCCAGTTCATCCAGCAGATGGTCACGGTTCACTTCCAGTTTGCTCACGCCTTTCAGGGTGGACTGGTAAGCAATTAGCGCATAACCGATGCCCACTCCGAGGTTACGTAGCACGGTAGAGTCGGTCAGGTCACGCTGCCAACGGGAAACCGGCAGTTTGCTGGCCAGGTGCTGCAACACCGCGTTGGAAAGCCCCAGGTTACCTTCGGAGTTTTCGAAGTCGATTGGGTTAACCTTGTGCGGCATGGTGGAAGAACCAATCTCACCGGCGATGGTTTTCTGTTTGAAATGGTTAAGGGCGATATAACCCCAGACGTCACGGTCAAAGTCGATCAGAATGGTGTTAAAGCGCGCGATGCAATCAAACAGTTCGGCAATGTAGTCGTGTGGTTCAATCTGGGTGGTGTACGGGTTCCACTGAATACCCAGTGAGGTGACAAACTCTTCACTGAACTGATGCCAGTCAACTTCCGGATACGCGGCGATGTGGGCATTATAGTTACCGACCGCGCCGTTGATTTTGCCGAGGATTTCCACCTGATTAAGCTGGCGGAACTGGCGCTCCATACGATAAGCGACGTTAGCCATCTCTTTACCGATGGTTGACGGTGTCGCTGGCTGACCGTGGGTACGGGATAGCAGCGGAATATCGCGATACTGAACAGCCAGATCTTTAATGCCGTCAATCAGTTGACGCCAGTACGGCAGGATCACTTCATCACGCGCGGTTTTCAGCATCAATGCGTGGGAGAGGTTGTTGATGTCTTCTGAGGTGCAGGCAAAGTGAATAAATTCAGAAACTGCGTGCAGTTCTGGGATCTCAGCCACTTTTTCTTTCAGGAAATACTCAACCGCTTTAACGTCGTGGTTAGTGGTACGCTCAATGGTTTTGATTCGCGCCGCATCTTCTTCACTGAAATTAGCGACGATTGCATCAAGGTAACCGATTGCGTCGGCAGCAAAAGCAGGAACTTCCTTGATCGCTGCGTGCGCGGCCAGTTTTTGCAGCCAACGTACTTCAACTTGTACACGGAATTTCAGCAAACCATATTCGCTGAAAATCCCGCGCAGCGCGCTGACTTTATCGCCGTAGCGTCCGTCGACAGGGGAAACGGCGGTCAGTGAGGATAATTCCATAGATCACAACTCCGGGGTTAAATGAGCAAGAATTTGTTTTGCCTGAGTGGTCAGGCGATTACGAGAAAACATCAGTTGTAGACGTCCGCCGCCAACCTGGTGCCAGAGCACGGCGGCGCGAATGCCTGCCAGCAGGGTAGCGCGAACTTTCGCCTGCACCTGTGGGCTTTGCAGTACGGCAGGGGAACCGGTGACCTGAATACGTGGGCCAAGTGGGCTGATAACATCAACATAAATAGCAGCCATTGCGCTCATCAGCGTTTCCGACTGTAAATCGAAATGTTCGAGCTGGCGTTGCAGGCCGTTAATCCGGTTACCCAGAGTGTCGAGCGCACCTTTGGCAGACGAGAGTTTGCGCTCAAGCACCATCAGGCTAAGGGTGTAGCGGGTTAACTCAGCGTTTAAGCCCTGGCGACTGCTGGCATTGAGCACGCAGAGCAGGGTTTCCAGCCCGACGCGCAGGTTGGCTTCGCTGCCGCCAAAAACCGCCAGCGTGGAGCTGGGGTTCACATCGATAATACTGTTGAGTGAGACGTGTAGCGCATCGGCATCACAATGCCCCTGGTGAGCAAGCTGTTGTACCAGGCGTGCCGCCTGACAAATACCGGCCAGGGCGAGGGTGATGTCATAGTAATTCTTTGCCACGTTCACTGCTTCCTTGTTTTAAGTAAGAAAATAATCAGACTGGCAGCGGCAGACGCTGCTCAATGATGCCGCCGCCGAGGCACACTTCACCGTTATAGAAGACGGCGGATTGACCTGGAGTGACGGCCGCAACCGGCTCATCGAAAATCACTTCAATGCGATCATCATCCAGCGCCTTGACGGTGCATGGAATGTCAGTCTGGCGGTAGCGGGTTTTCACCGTGCAACGCATAGTGCCGGTGAAAGGTTCGCGATCGACCCAGTGCAGTTGCTGGGCAATCAATCCGACAGACATCAGACGTGGGTGTTCATGACCCTGCGCAACAATCAGAATGTTGTTCTCGACGTCTTTATCCACCACGTACCACGGCTCTTCAGTGCCGTCTTTGGTGCCACCGATGCCCAGGCCTTTACGCTGTCCGAGGGTGTGATACATCAGCCCCTGGTGCTCGCCAATCCCATCACCATCGACAGTAATGATTTTTCCCGGTTGCGCCGGGAGATAACGGCCAAGAAACTCGCGGAATTTACGTTCACCGATAAAGCAGATCCCGGTAGAATCTTTTTTCTTCGCGGTGACCAGACCGAGATCTTCCGCAATCTTACGTACCTGCGGTTTTTCCAGTTCGCCAACCGGGAACAGGCTTTGCGCTATCTGCTCATGGCTAAGTGTATAAAGGAAGTAGCTCTGGTCTTTGTTGCTGTCCAGACCACGCAGCAGGCGGCTCTTGCCATTGACATCTGCACGACGAACGTAATGGCCGGTAGCGATATAATCGGCACCTAAATCTTCGGCGGCAAATTCGAGGAAGGCTTTAAATTTGATCTCTTTGTTGCACAGAATATCCGGGTTCGGCGTGCGACCCGCTTTATATTCAGCAAGGAACAGTTCAAAGACGTTGTCCCAGTACTCGGCTGCAAAGTTGACAGTGTGCAGTTCAATGCCGAGCTTATCGCAGACAGCCTGGGCATCAGCCAGATCCGCTGCCGCCGTGCAATATTCCTCACCGTCGTCTTCTTCCCAGTTCTTCATAAACAGGCCTTCGACCTGATATCCCTGTTGTTGCAACAGCCAGGCAGAAACGGAGGAATCGACGCCGCCGGACATGCCGACGATCACTTTTTTTGCGGTTTCAGACATTGGATTACTCACGACATTGAACTTCAAGGCGGCGTATTCTATCACGCAGCCTTTTAGATGACACCCTTTGTAAAAGGCCAGTTAAACTCGCCAATCATCTCCAGCGGATAATGTTGCCCGCTTTGATAACAACGAATACTTTCTGCCACTAATGGCGAGCGCAGATTTGGTGCCTGTAAAATCTCTTCAGCACTGACCCAACGGCAACAGTCGATATCACTGTCATGAGGGTGTGTTGGGCATATTTGCTCAAGCTCAATGGCAAACAGGAAGCGCAAAAATGGCGTCTTATCCGGCGCAATCCACTGATGCATACGGATGAAATATTGCGGTTGCGCGCTGATGCCGGTTTCTTCCCACAGCTCACGCGCCGCTGCTTCTGTTAATGTTTCATCCGCCTCCAGATGCCCGGCGGGTTGGTTCCATAACGCTTTACCATTAATCGTCTCTTCAACGACTAAAAATTTGCCTTCTGCGTGCACCACGCAGGCAACGGTAACGTGCGGTTTAAACATTTTGCGTCCTTATTCTGTCGCTTCTCGCCATTCGCCATTGGCAAGATTATCCAGCGTGTAATTACCCATCGCATAGCGAATCAGTCGCAGCGTGGGGAAACCAACATGGGCGGTCATGCGGCGCACCTGGCGATTACGTCCTTCATATAAGGTGATCTTAAGCCAGGAGGTAGGAATACTTTTACGCTCACGAATTGGTGGATTACGTGGCCATAACCACTCCGGTTCTTCAACCAGTTCCACACCTGCGGGCAGGGTAGGGCCATCATTTAAGGTTACGCCATTGCGCAAGGCTTTAAGTGCGTCTTGCGTGGGAATGCCTTCCACCTGCACATAATAGATTTTTCCGGTGCGTTTGCCCGGCTGGGTTAAACGCGCCTGTAACGCGCCATTATTCGTCAGCACCAGTAACCCTTCGCTATCTCTGTCGAGACGACCTGCCGCATAAACGCCCTGAACAGGGATGAATTCTTTTAATGTTTTGCGCCCGGCTTCATCGGTGAACTGCGGAAGAACATCGTAGGGTTTATTGAACAGGATCACGCGCGTGGGCTGGTTTTCAGGTTTGCGCCTGGTGGAACGTTGCGAGCTGAATCGCTTAACCTGGTGATTTCTAAAAGAAGTTTTTTGCATGGTATTTTCAGGGTTTATGAATTGCCGCATTATAGCCTAATAACGCGCATCTTTCATGACGACAAACAATAGGGTAGTATTGACAAGCCAATTACAAATCATTAACAAAAAATTGCTCTAATGCATCCGTGTGGCAGGACGCAAACGCATGTGCAACGTGGTGGCAGACGAGCAAACCAGAAGCGCTCGAAGGAGAGGTGAATGGAAAGTAAAGTAGTTGTTCCGGCACAAGGCAAGAAGATCACCCTGCAAAACGGCAAACTCAACGTTCCTGAAAATCCGATTATCCCTTACATTGAAGGTGATGGAATCGGTGTAGATGTAACCCCAGCCATGCTGAAAGTGGTCGACGCTGCAGTCGAGAAAGCCTATAAAGGCGAGCGTAAAATCTCCTGGATGGAAATTTACACCGGTGAAAAATCCACCCAGGTTTATGGTCAGGACGTCTGGCTACCTGCTGAAACCCTTGATCTGATTCGTGAATATCGCGTTGCCATCAAAGGCCCGCTGACTACTCCGGTTGGTGGCGGTATTCGTTCTCTGAACGTAGCACTGCGCCAGGAACTGGATCTCTACATCTGCCTGCGCCCGGTTCGTTACTACCAGGGCACTCCAAGCCCGGTTAAACACCCTGAATTGACTGATATGGTCATCTTCCGTGAAAACTCGGAAGACATTTATGCAGGTATCGAATGGAAAGCTGACTCTGCTGACGCTGAGAAAGTGATCAAATTCCTGCGTGAAGAGATGGGGGTGAAGAAAATTCGCTTCCCGGAACATTGCGGTATCGGCATTAAGCCGTGTTCTGAAGAAGGCACCAAACGTCTGGTACGAGCAGCAATCGAATACGCAATTGCCAACGACCGTGACTCAGTGACCCTGGTGCACAAAGGCAATATCATGAAGTTCACCGAAGGCGCGTTTAAAGACTGGGGTTACCAGTTGGCGCGTGAAGAGTTTGGCGGTGAACTGATCGACGGCGGCCCGTGGCTGAAAGTCAAAAACCCGAACACCGGCAAAGAGATCGTCATTAAAGACGTGATTGCTGACGCATTCCTGCAACAGATCCTGCTGCGTCCGGCTGAATACGACGTTATCGCCTGTATGAACCTCAACGGTGACTACATTTCTGACGCACTGGCAGCACAGGTTGGCGGTATCGGTATCGCCCCTGGTGCAAACATCGGTGACGAATGCGCACTGTTTGAAGCCACCCACGGTACAGCACCGAAATATGCCGGTCAGGACAAAGTAAACCCAGGCTCTATCATTCTCTCCGCTGAGATGATGCTGCGCCATATGGGCTGGACTGAAGCCGCAGACCTGATTGTTAAAGGTATGGAAGGCGCAATCAATGCGAAGACCGTAACCTATGACTTCGAACGTCTGATGGAAGGCGCTAAGCTGCTGAAATGTTCAGAGTTTGGCGATGCGATCATCAAGAACATGTAATTACTATATGTGTTAAATATTATAACGGGCGTATAACACGCCCGTTGTTTTATGTAAGTTTGCTAACGGTTATCAAAATAAGTTATCAAAACCTCTTAGTTGTTTGGGGTCGGTTGGTCAGTCAGATGACAGTTCTACGGCCAGGTTCCTATTAGACATTCCTCTATTTGGTGGACGCTCGTTAATATTTAGATCCGCTATGTGTCAGGTGCGGACATTGTTATAAATGCCAATTGATATAACGTCAGCTCGTTTATCTCATCTTACAGAACCTCAACAACTTCAAACTCTTCCATAATCAACACCATATCTTCAGAAAAATGACCTTCCTGGGTGAAAAATCGTTGATGCTCTCTCTGCCAATATTCAAGGCTCAAATCGCCTTCACCTTCCTTGCGAGCTAACTCGGCAGTAACATCACAAAAACACACCAGTTGCATCGACACCAGCCTGGTCACGCATACCGGTACATCCTGGCCGTCAAGGATGATGTTATAGCTCCCAATCCTTGGGGCAAATTCTTCCTTCTGATAAGAGGCATAAGAGCCACAGGAGGCCGTTTTAATCCCTTTTTCTATAAGTGCTGCAAGCTCGTTAGCCAGTTCAGGGCTGTCGCCCATTTGCCAGGCATTCGCGTCCGGATATTTCATCTTTAGTTCATCAACCTTACCCATTACACGTCCTTTCTGATTGTAAATAATAGAGAAATAGCTGAGCATTAATTGTTCGAATATTAACAGTGATGCTTTCTTGCTAATATCATAGTTCGTTTTTCGCTCAAAGCGGGCTGTTTGGTTCTTTTTCATGTGGGGTGAGAAATTCAAGGAGGCGTTGAGACGTTTAAATTTTCACAACGCTACTTTGCGCCATTCTTTACCTCAATTATCATGATAACGATCGGTTTGACGAAAGTGATCGCGCCTACGCGGATATTATCGTGAGTATGCTTCATCGCCATTGCTCCCCAAATACAAAACCAATTTCAGCCAATGTCTCGTCCATTTTTTCGATGAACTCCGGCACCATCTCGTCAAAACTCGGCATGTACTTCTCATGTCAGGCTACTTATTTCCTGAACGGGGTTTTGCTATCACGTTGTGAATTTCAGAAGCGGTAATGACGCTGAGCCGTAATTTGTGCCACACATTATCTCCCTGTTTGACAGCCCTCACGTCGATCCCGGTACGCAGCAGGATAATGTCCGGTGCCATGACGCCACCTTCTGCTCTGTGGCTTTCTGTTTCAGTAACCAGTATAAATCAGGCAGCGGCTAAAGTGGCGCAGACAGGAATTCAGGTTATCGATGGTATATAAACGAACATCAATGAATGCACCGGGATGAAACCGGTGAGTTAAGTTCAAACTGTAGTACAATTCTCTCCGGTATTAACAGGAAAGACTATGCTATGAATCCTTATATTTATCTTGGTGGTGCAATATTTGCAGAGGTGATTGGTACAACCTTAATGAAGTATTCAGATGGCTTTACACGGCTATGGCTCTCTGTTGGTACAATTATTTGTTACTGTGCATCATTCTGGTTATTAGCTCAAACATTGGCTTATATTCCTACAGGGATTGCTTATGCTATCTGGTCAGGAGTCGGTATCGTCCTGATTAGTTTACTTTCCTGGGGATTTTTCGGCCAACGTCTGGATCTGCCAGCCATTATAGGCATGATATTGATTTGTGCCGGAGTGTTGGTAATTAACTTGTTGTCACGAAGCGCACCACATTAAAAATAATTTCTTTTTAATCAAATGGAATATGTCAGCCCGCATGTAAATGCGGGCTGCTTTTTACAGGTTAGCGTTTGGGTTTTGTTGTTGGGTGGTGGTTTTCATAGGGACTCCCAGATTTTTAGTAAACCACTCAACAACCCTGTTTATAATAATTGGCTGATACCATGTATTATCTCCATGCTCAGCCCCTTCTACCAGCACGTACTCAGCATTATTGCCGTTCTTTTTCAACATTCTGAATAGTTTGGCACTTTGCTCCGGTGAAACCAGAGTGTCTTTGCTACCATGCATAATAAGAAATGGGGGTTTTACTCCTTTCATATGTCCGATTGGGCTGGCGTTTAGCGCTTTTTCTTTTGACGCTGTGATGGGGGCTCCCGCAAAACTTCTGAATGCAGGGCCATTGATCATTAAAGCTTCGGTTACGGCAGGAGATCGATGAACCTCCTGCACTGATTCAGGGAACCCCTCACCAATATTCAACAAGTCAGAAATCCCATAAAGTGTGGCAACTGCCTGAACATCTGATGATTGCTGAAGAAAGTCACCTTTATCAAAGGTTTTGTCACCATTTGTAGTTCCCATCATCTGGGCAAGCCATCCACCGGCAGAGTCACCCAGAACTCCGATTCTTTGAGGATCAATCCCATAATCGCGGGCATGCTCTCTCAGGTAACGTATTGCAGCTTTTCCATCCTCAACTGGTGCTGGAAATGTATCAGGAATTGTTCTGTATTCTACAGCGGCTACAACAAAACCAGCTTCTGCCAGAGCCATTCTCATTTCAATAAATTTGTCATGTTCAGAAGACATGAATCCGCCGCCAGGATAATAAATAATGGCTGGTTTCAAATCATTTGTTCGCGGGACAAGAACTGACATGTGAAGCTGTCTGACAGAACGAGTCCCTTTTATCTGGGAATAAACAACATCACCAATAAGATCGACCTGGTTTCTGGTCGATGAAACATTAATGACATCTGCACCAGGGGTGTAACCAGGAAGATTAGTCTGGACAGTTGTTGAACAATTCCCGACCGACATGACTACTGACATACCATACAATAATGTTGCGGATGATAGTATTTTGTTAATTTTCATATTTTACATGCCTTGACTTATCGGATGAAATTTTCTTAGCGAATTTAACGGCAACTTAAGAGTTGTACAACAGGAGGCATCTTAGGAAACTCAACAAGATGCAAAAAATCCTTGTCAGTGAAATTGCGCGTATTCTGGTTCAAGAATAGCCGTCTATAAATCATACTAACTTATGCCCGCATGACTAATAATAAACCTAAAATCTATTTAGATAACATCAATATGATTCGTGCATATTATGGTTAATGCTGGGGGCGATTTTATAATTATGATTGCTTTTGCATGAACATTGCGTCTTTATGCATAATGAGATAAAGGAATATCAAATAAAATAACGATAGGTCATAACAAAGAGGTTTTTATGAAAAAACTTATCGTTTCAAGTGTATTGGTATTCATCACATTTTCTGCGCAGGCCGCAGAGTTTCAGGTCACAAGTAGTGAAATAAAAACAGGAAAACAACTTACAAAGTCTCATATCTTTTCCAGATTTGGGTGTGAAGGTGGCAATATATCGCCTCATTAACCTGGTCTGGTGCCCCTGAGGGCACTAAAAGTTTCGCCGTAACTGTTTATGATCCAGATGCACCTACTGGTAGTGGTTGGTGGCACTGGACTGTTGTTAATATTCCAGCAACAGTAACATATTTGCCTGCTGATGCAGGAAGACGTGATGGTACAAAACTTCCGACAGGTGCTGTTCAAGGCCGAAATGATTTTGGCTATGCCGGATTTGGTGGTGCATGTCCTCCGAAAGGGGATAAACCGCATCATTACCAGTTTAAAGTATGGGCTCTGAAAACTGACAAGATTCCTGTAGATTCTAATTCCAGCGGAGCGTTAGTTGGTTATATGCTTAATGCCAATAAAATCACAACCGCTGAGATAACACCAGTTTATGAGATAAAGTAGGGTGAGAGTATGCTGGCAAAAGGTAAGACCAACCTAAAGATTGAAGAAATACGGATGCATAAACATCATGAGATTCATAGGGTTAGGGCTATTATGCCAGCTTTATGCCGTATCCGTCAGGGAAAAAATTATCAATTGGGAGACGCATAGTTTGACTGTTGATAATAATCAAATAATGTTATTTCCATGTGGACATGAGTTTTATATTGCGAATTATCCAGAAGCAGGTCTTTATCTTGCAGAAATGCTTTACTTTCCCATTGAACTAATTGAAAAATTCCAAAAATTTTTTGCGGTAACTGATCAAACACGTAACAAAACAGGGTTCTGTTTACCTCAGAACCCTGAGTTAATATATTGTTGGGAGCAGCTAAAAATATCTATTTTTCGAGGTTTCTCAACTCAAATTCAGGAGCATTTAGCAATGGCTGTTCTACTTTCGTTAGGAGTAAATCATGCTAATTATTTACTTTTATCAGATAGTAAACAATCACTGATAAGTCATTGTTATAACCTGCTGCTATCCGAACCAGGAGCAAAATGGACAGCAAACAAGGTTGCGAGATATCTCTACATTTCTGTTTCCACATTACATCGCCGTCTGGCAAACGAGGGGGTAAGTTTTCAAAGTATATTGGACGATGTGAGGTTAAATAATGCGTTGTCTGCTATACAAACGACTATAAAATCCATAAGCGAGATTGCCAGAGAAAATGGTTATAAGTGTCCTTCTCGTTTTACTGAAAGATTCCATAATCGTTTTAAGATAACACCAAGAGAGCTAAGAAAGGCTTCCAGAGAGTAAAAGTATTTTAACTGTATCGATGTTTTTGGGAAATCAAAACGGCATAATTACCCTATCGGAGCCTGAACAACTCCGGTGGCTTCTGCGCTAAACAGGGACGTTTATGCGCACATACAATTTTTTGTATCCAGCGTTTGACCTCTGTGGAGGTGAAGCGTAAACCTGAGCTGAAGTTATCCGAAATGCCAACGCTGCTCGGATATACCGTCAACCTGGTGGGAGAAGAAACTATGTCAGTGGATTTGCCCCTATATTTCCAGACATCTGTTATCACTTAACCCATTACAGGCTCGCTGCCGCAGATATTCCCGTGGCGAGCGATAACCCAACGCACTATGCGGATGCCATTCGTTATAATGCTCGAACGCCTCTGTAAGGTTCTTTGCTGCCGTTAACCCGTCTGGTTTGGGCATGATAC